>CAYVOU010000222.1:0-4273 GCA_964453295.1 uncultured Gammaproteobacteria bacterium | reverse complement strand
CGCCGCCTCGCCCACCCGCGCGCGCAGTGCCTGCAGTTCGGCATCGGAATCCACCTGGATCCCCAGATGATCGACGCCGGCGGCAATACCGCGTTGCGAGATCGCGAAATTCACCCGCGGGTCGTCCAGCATCCACTTGGCATAGTCGGGCTGGCGCACCGTGGGCGGCTGGCCGAACACGTGGCTGTAAAACTCAACGTTGGCCGCGAGATCATCCACGGCGACATGAACGTGAAAGCGTTTCATGCGGTTTTCCTCTTTTTCCGGATCGTTTTTCTGGTGGCGACGTCCGCCGGCAGCAGTGTCGCCGGGCGGCAGGCGCCGGGATTCCCCCGACAGCAGTTCTCCGTGAGATAGGCCAGCAGTTCGTTCATCTGCCCGAAATTCGCGGCGTAAACGATGTGCCGGCCGCTGGCGGTGGGAGAGATCATCCCGGCATGACTCAGTTCCTTGAGATGAAATGACAAGGTCGCGGGTGCCAGCGACAATGCCCGCCCGATCTCGCCGACAGTCATCCCCTCCGCTCCGGCCTGCACCAGCAGGCGGAAAATAGTCAAACGGCTTTCCTGTCCGAGTGCGGCCAGCGCGGTCAATGCCGATCTCATTTCCATAGTTCTATAATTATCGAAATTAATGCCCGGCGCAAGCGCCGTGTCGCCCCAACCATCAGTGCGGATGCCGGTGGTGGATGTCGGGGAAATGGGCGTGGGTGTGAATCAACGGCTCGTGCCGGTGCGGATGACGGTGACGAGCACCCGCCGGCACCGGCTCGGAATGCGTGTGCTGGTGATGGGCATCGTGCCCATGCTCATGGTCGTGCTCCAGGGCCTCGTGCCTGTGCTCATGCACATGCCGCTCGCCGAGGTGCAGCCAGACGCCGCAAGCCATCAGCAACCCCGCCGCAAGCAGTCTGCCGCTTGCCGGTTCGTGCAGCAGGACAAGCGCAAGCACTGCGCCGAAAAAGGGAGCAATCGCGAAGAACACGCTGGTACGCGCGGCGCCGATCTGGCGCAGGCCCGCCACGAATAGCGCCAGGCTGGCGCCATAGGACAGGGCGCCAACCACCAGCGCGCCGCCGAGATGCGGCATATCGGGCAGGGCGGCGGCACGCGAGGCGGCAAGCAGCAGATTCCCCGCACCGGCTGCCAGACCCTTGATCTGCGCCAGCCAGACGGCGTCGTGTGACGACACCTTGCGGGTGAGATTGTTGTCCAGTGCCCACAGGGCACAGGCACCCAACACACACAACGACGGGCGCAACAACGCCCATGACGGCAAGCGGGCAAGCGCCGGTACGCCGCCGTCGGGCCAGGTCAGGATCAGCGCGCCCGCCAAGATCGCGAAAATACCGACAACGACGCGCCTGCCCAGGTTCTCGCGAAACACCAGCCATGCCAGCAAAACGGAAAACACGCTCTCGGCGTTGAGGAGCAGTGCCGCATCCGATGCCGGCAGGTCGGCAAGGCCGAACATCAGCAGCACCGGCGCGGCGACGCCTCCGCATAGGATGGCCGCGCCGAACCAGAACCACTCAACGCGTTGCAGCCGGTCCGCGGGCATGCCTTTCAACAGTCTGAACAGCCCCAGTCCGAGTCCCGCCCCCAGATAGCACAGCGCCGCCAGCAGCCACGGGTCGATCCCGGCGAGCAGCAGCTTGGTGAGCGGTGTTCCGGCACCGAACAGCAGCGCCGCGCCGACGGCGGCCGTCACGCCGGATTGTTTCGCGATGAATGCCCTCAAAGACGCCATAGTGTGACCTCGTACGCGATTCTGCCGCGCCGACGGGAGCGTCTGGCCTGCAGGCGGCACCGGAGTAAGATTTCGCCGCCGTGGCAAACGCCGGGAAGCAAAACATAGGTTACGATATCCATCATGCGCCGACGCGATTTTCTTAAGAGTTCAGCCGCCCTTGCGGCGGGCTATCCGCTGTTCGACCTGTTGGCCGGGCGCGAAGCGCTGGCGGCACCGAAGACCCTCGGAAAAGCGCAGCCTTTCGACTATGCTTGGCTCAAGGGCCATGCCCGCGCTCTGGCCGGTCAATTCTACCGGCCGCCGGTCAGTCACATTCCCGACCGCGTCCGGGATCTCAACTGGGATCAATACCAGGCGATCCGGTTCCGGCCCGATCACGCCCTGTGGGTGAAGGATGGGCTGCGCTTCCGCACCGAGTTCTTTCACCTGGGCCTGTACTTCAAGACGCCGGTACAGATGTACGAGGTGGATGGCGGCCTGGCCCGGGAACTGGCCTATGACCCGGCGATGTTTGATTACGGCAAGAGCGGGCTGCACGGCACCGGGCTGCCCAAGGATCTCGGTTTTGCCGGCTTTCGCCTGAAATATCACACCGATTTCGAACATGACATCGCCGCCTTTCTCGGCGCCAGCTACTTCCGCGCCGTCGGTGCCGAGTTGCAATACGGCCTCTCGGCCCGCGGCCTGGCCGTGGACACCGGCATGGATCGACCCGAGGAGTTTCCGATCTTCACCGCCTTCTGGCTGGAACGGCCCGGGCCCGAATCCGGCCGACTCACGGTCTACGCCCTGCTCGACTCGCCCAGCATCGCCGGCGCCTATCGCTTCGACATTTATCCGGGCCCGACGCTGGTGATGGACATCGACGCGGCGCTCTATCCGCGCACGCGCATCGAACGCGTCGGCATCGCCCCGCTGACTAGCATGTTCCTGTGCGGCGAAAACGATCGCCGGGTCGCGGACGACTGGCGCCCGGAGATCCATGATTCAGACGGATTGTCCATGTGGACCGGCGTCGGCGAATGGATCTGGCGGCCGCTCACCAATCCGGCCACACTGCGCTTCAACGCCTACCTGGACGAGAATCCCCGCGGCTTCGGTCTGATGCAACGCGACCGCAATTTCGATCACTATCAGGACGATGGCGTTTTCTACGACCGTCGTCCCAGCCTGTGGGTCGAACCTAAGACGCGCTGGGGGAAGGGCGCCGTCGATCTGGTCGAACTGCCGACCGCTGACGAAACCTTCGACAACATCGTCGCCTTCTGGAATCCGGTGGACAAACCCGTGCCCGGCCAGGAGATGCTTTACGGCTACCGCCTGCACTGGGGTTCGAAAATGCCTTACGGACCGACGCTTGCGCAAACGGTGGCCACGCGCACCGGTATCGGCGGCGTCGTCGGCCAGACGCGCAAATACTTCTCCTGGCGTTTCGTCGTCGACTTCGCCGGCAGCAACCTCGCGATGCTCGGCAGCAACGTCAAGGTCGAGCCCGTCATTACCGCCTCCAGCGGCCGCGTCGAGATCACGTCGGCCAGACCGCTTGGATCCATTCACGGCTACCGCGCCATGTTCGACGTCGTACCGCCGGCTGACAGCGACGCGCCCGTGGATTTGCGACTCTTCCTGCGTGCCGACGGCCAGCCGCTGACCGAAACCTGGATCTATCAGTGGACCCCGCCGCCGCCTGATCAACGGCGGTACTGAAAGCGCCGTCAGGCCTTACACCGCAGCTACCCCTGACGTCCTATACCGCCACGATCGAATGGGAGCGCGCCGATGCCGCGTTCACCGACCGGCGCTACAGCCCCGCCCACCGCTGGACCTTCGATGGAGGCACCGAAGTGCCTGCGTCGTCCTCGCCAGCGTTGGTACCGTTGCCAATGTCGCGATCCGATGCCGTCGATCCGGAGGAAGCGTTCGTTGCCGCGCTGGCAAGCTGCCACATGCTGTGGTTTCTTTCGATTGCCGCCGATCGGCATTTCGTGGTCGACAGCTACCGCGACGTGGCCGCCGGCGAGATGGGCACGACGGCAACCGGCAGGACCGCCATCACGCATGTCACGCGGCGGCCCATGGTGCGCTTTACGGGCGAGCGGCGCCCCGATCCGGCGGACCACGTGGCGATGCACGATCTCGCCCATCGGGAATGCTACATTGCCAACTCAGTCAGGACAGAGATTCTATGCGAACCCGTGATCGTTCGATGAAACGAATACCGGAGCCGGCATGATCCGGCCCGGCCAATGGCGGGTGGTCGCCCTGCGCGCGGCTGCCGCGGTGGTATTCGGGCTGGTCGCTTTGGTCCGGCCGGAACTGACGCTCACCGTACTGGTACTGATGTTCGGCGCCTATGCCTTCATTGACGGCGTGTTCGCGCTGTTGCTGGGTTTCGGGCGTTTCGACGACATGACCCGCTGGTGGGTGATGCTGTTCGAAGGCATCACCGGCATCGCGTTCGGCATGATTGCCTTTCTTTGGCCGCACGCGACCACGCTGGCAATGCTTTACCTCATCGCTG
>CAYVOU010000221.1:0-4283 GCA_964453295.1 uncultured Gammaproteobacteria bacterium | reverse complement strand
GTCATCCCGTCAAAGACCGGTTCGCCTCAACAAACCCCGTACAGGATTAATGTCGGCCTGGATAGGCGCTACAGCGTGGCGTGCATCGACGACAGCGTGTCAGTGCCTGCGGGGCCAACCCATGAGCCGGCGGTTCGTGGAAGGCCTGCGGAAGATCAAAGGCGGCGTTGGATGCACGTCGAATAGGTGGATATCGGCGTCAAATCGGAGAAATGGTACGCGCCCGGGATCGTCTGCGTGAAATCAATATGCAAGGTGAACACGACCAGTTCCACCGTGTCGCACCGCGAGCACACAATCGATCTGTTCAGCCTTGAACAGGGCTGAGCGGATCGGCGGCGGGCGGCCGCACCCGTCAGTTGATGGCAACCGGCCCCTTGGCCAGAAAAACGCCGACCGCCGCCGTCTCCATCGGCTTCGCAAACCAGAAACCTTGCGCCTCGGGACAGCGCATGGCCATCAGTTCGCGCAACTGCGCCTTGGTTTCCACGCCTTCTGCGATCACCTGCATGCCGAGCATCTCGCCCAAGGCAACGATCGTCTTGACGATGGCGTTGCTGTCGCCCTTCTCGCTCATGCGATTGACGAAAGACCGATCGATCTTGAGCGAATCGTAGGAAAACCGCTGCAGATACGACAGCGAGGAATAGCCTGTGCCGAAATCGTCGATGTGCAGTTTGACTCCCAGGCTGCGCAGGTAGGCCAGCGCCGACAGCGCTGCTTCACCATGGTCCATGATGGCGTTCTCGGTGATCTCCAGGCGCAGGCTGCCCGGCTCGATGCTGCTTTCCTCGACCATGTCGGCGATGCGGCTCGCCATTTCCGGCCGCGAGAAGAGCTTGCCGGAGATGTTGACGCTGATCGACAACGGCGGGTCCATCGGAAACAGGCGCTGCCATTCGCTGGTGCGGTAGCAGGCCTCGCGCAACGCCCACCAGCCGATAGGCACGGTCATGCCCGTGTCCTCCGCCATGGTGATGAATGAATCCGGATACAGCAGCCCGCGCTCGGGATGACGCCAGCGCAGCAAGGCCTCGAAACCCAGTATCCGCCCGGTCCGCATGCAGACTATCGGCTGGTAGTGCATCTCGAATTCGTCGCGATCGATGGCGCGGCGCAGGTCGGTCTCGATACGCAGGGCAGCCACGGCGCTTTCATGCATGTCGCCGTCGTAGATGCTGGAACCGCCCAGGGCGGCGTTCTTGGCGCGATACATCGCCAGGTCGGCGTCGCGCAGGATATCGTCGGACTTGTCGTAGTCCGGCGACCCCATGGCAATGCCGATGCTGGCTGAGGTGAAGACTTCATGTCCTTGTATGCTGAATTTTTGCAGGAACAGCTCATGGATGCGGTCGGCTACATAGGTCGCACCGTGACTGTCCTCGATGTCGTTCAACAGGATGGCGAACTCATCGCCGCCCAGGCGGGCCAGCGTGTCGCCGGGCCGCAGGAACTTCTCCAGTCGCCGGGCCGCCGCGATCAACAGTTCATCACCGACCGCGTGGCCCAGACTGTCGTTGACCGTCTTGAAGCGATCGAGATCGAAAAACAGCACCGAGAACCGCTTGGTCTCGTCACGCCGCAACTGCCTCAACGCCTGGTTCAAACGGTCCATGAACAGGACGCGGTTCGGCAACTTGGTCAGCGCATCGTGAAGGGTGTCGTGCAGCAGGCGCTCCTCCGCGGTCTTGCGGCGGGTGATATCGGTCAGGGAGCCGGCAATGCGATACGGCCGACCGCTGGGACGGCGCACGGCGATACCGCGGCTCAGGACCCACAGGTCACGTCCGTCGCAGGTACGGATGCGATGCTCATGCTCGAAATGCTGGCTGCGGCCCTCCAGATGATCGCGAAGCGCATATTGCAGGGAATTGAGGTCGTCGGGATGGACACGGGCGAACCATTCCGCGACGCCCCGCATCGACGCATTCTCCTCGAAGCCCAACATCGCTTTCAGACGCGGCGAAAAATAAGCCTGGTCGGTGTCCAGGTGCCAATCCCAGACCCCGTCCTGGGCACCGGCAATCGCCAACGCATAGCGCTCCTCGCTTTCACGCAGGGCGGCTTCGGCACGGCAGCGTTCGATGGCGTATCGCAGTGAACGCGACAGCAGACGGTAGTCGATGTCGCGCTTGATCAGATAGTCCTGCGCGCCTTCCCTGACCGCCCGCGCACCCATGTCGGCGTCCTGGTCGTTCGTCAGGATGATGACCGGCAGCGAGGGAAACTGCCGATGCGCCTCCTCGAATCCGACCAGCCCGATTGAGTCGGGGAGATTCAGGTCCAGCAGCACGATGTCGTAAGCGTCGTTTTGCAGCCGCTTAAGACCCTCGAGAAAACGCTGCACGTGCTCAAGCTGAAACGTGGCGTCCGGCGCCTCGACGAACATCGCCGTGATCAGGTCCGCTTCCGCCTGACTGTCTTCGATCAGAAGCACTTTGAAATGTTCGCCCGTCATCAGGATCAGCCTCCCGGAATCTGGCTCCCTGCCAACCCAGCGTAATTCAGAACAGATTCGTGTTTAGGTAGTGTCACAGTAAAGGTCGCGCCGCGGCCGCGGGCCGAATCGACGGCAATTTCCCCGCCATGCGCTTCCGCAATCCGCTTGCACATCGCCAGACCGATACCGGTTCCCGGGTACTCTTCCTGGGTGTGCAGACGTTGAAACATGCCGAAAATCCGTCCGCGATCAGCCGGATCCAGACCGATGCCATTGTCGGTCACCGCGAGGCGCCACTCCTTGGGCGTTTCGGTTGCGGTAACGCGCACGCGGGGCGGCTCGGTACCCCGAAACTTGATCGCGTTGCCGATCAGGTTTTGAAACAGCTGCAGCATCTGGCGCCGATCCGCGTTCACTGTGGGCAAATCGTGATAGACGACCTCGGCGTCCGCCGCCGAGAGTACCGGTTGCATGTTGTTGACCACTTCGCCCACCACGTCTTGAAGGTCGAGCGGTTGCATTTGCAGACCCCTGGGACCGAGCCTGGAGAAATTGAGCACGCCCTCGATCATGATCTGCATTCGCGAAGCGCTGTCGATGAGATGTCCCAAAAAGCGTTCTGCATCGCCTTCCAGCTTGCCGCGGTAGCGGTCACTGAGGTAGCGGGCATTGCGCGCCATCAATTGCAGCGGTTCCTGCAAATCGTGCGACAAAGCGTAGGCAATCTGTTCCAGTTCCTCGTTGGTGCGCTCCAGGGTCCGCGCTTTGTTGGAAAGGGCGCAGGCGATCTGTTCCAGTTCCTGATTGGAGTGCTCGAGTTCATGGGCCTTGGCGCTGGCCCGGTCGCCGCTAGGCATGAATTCGGTAATATCCTGGACGACGCCTTCATAGGCATCCGGATTGGAAGCATCGCCATCCGCGGGTGTCGCGGTCACACGCACCCAGCCGCGATGTCCGTCCGGCCGTTCTATCTCGGCGTCAAACCCGCGTATGTGCCGCCGCGACGCGGTCAGTTCCCGGAACGTCCGGCGCCGCTCGTCGCTCTGGAAAAAGGATTCCATCGCCCGGCCCAGCAGCCTGGGGCTTGCCGGCGTCGCCAGGGTCCCGAGCAATGCGGGATTCGCGCTGCGGATCCTGCCTTCTCGATCCAGGGAAAATATGCCGACCGGCAACGCGTCGAGGCGCGGACCGCCTGAACGGGCGGCTTGTTGAACATCGGCCTTACGATCGGAAAGTGCGGCGCTCACGGCGGCGGGCAGATTCATGTAGCCACGGCTGTCCTTGCGGAAAAACCCGTCGATGCGCAGAGGAAAGCCCTGGTCTGCCACGGATTCGACAGAGGCGTCGGTGAGCAGAAATCCCAGGGTATCCGGACAGAACTTGCGGGCGAGCGCGACGACCTGCGTGCCGCTCCCCCAGCTCAGCTTCGAGTCCGCGACTATCACATCGAAGGCATCCCCAGCGAGTTCTTCGGCAAAGCCGATGGCCTCGCCGACTTCGATGACGTCAGCATCTTCGAGGAAGTGGCGGAGAGTCAGGCTGGCCAGCGCGCGGTCGTCGTCATGCTCATCCACCAGCAGGATGCGGGTTTTGCCGGCCATAGTTTTGTGCCGTCAACCAAGCTCGTGGTCAGACGATGAATTGGACAATTCGGTCCTCGCCAGTCAACCGCTCGCATGCATCGTTAATCATGCATGCCTCGACACAGACTTGGGTCCACCAGACCAACGCACTCGTTTGCGTCAGCCACCGGCAATGACACAAGCCTGAAGAAAATGGAACCGCTTCCCCCCGGAAGGCTAGCGGCAGACTCCTACGGAACTTGATGGCTGTCAAGTCCCTC
>CAYVOU010000220.1:0-4291 GCA_964453295.1 uncultured Gammaproteobacteria bacterium | reverse complement strand
TGAACTGGTAGAACCGCTCGTCCAGTTCGTCCCGGAAGAAGCGGTAGACCTCCATGAAGTCAGCGCCATCCAGGCCCATCTGTACCGCCTTGGTGCGCAACGCGATGCGCCGCATGCGATTGAGGTCGATCGACGCGGTGATGAACTCCGAAAATGTCGCCAGCCCCTCCTGCGTCCAGGTCGTGCGCGGCGAGCTCAGGCCCATGCTGTGCAGATTCGGCTGTTCTCGGCCGTTCAGTGCCGTCAGCATATGCACGTAACCCTCATGGTTGGCCAACTGCGCGATATCCACCTGCGAAAAACGCGTTGCGCCGCGAATGCGGATGCGTTGCGCGCCCGCGGTCGCTTTTGAGGCCATCGCCGGGTCAACCACCACCCGGATGTTGTGCCGGTCGAAAAATGGTTGCAGTTCCGCTTCCAGTGCGCCTGCGACGTACTCCGCATCGAAGTGGCAGGCTTGCGGCGGGATTTGAGCCGCGTCGACGAATTCGTGGGTCGCTTCGACAAAAAAGTCCGAAGCATGCAGATGAGTCATGCCGTCGGCCAGCGGATCGCGCGGCTTGCCGTACAGCAGCGAAGAGTATTCGGTGAAGGCGGGCGTGCCGATGCTCTCGAGCATGCGCTCGGCCAGCAGGTAGCTCTGTGCGGTCAGGTAAAGAAAGTTCGCCACCGGATGACCGCGATCGCAGCGGCGCATGATGCCTTCCAGGGCCGCCATCCGTCCGCTGTCCGGAGCCGCGGGATAAATCACCTGCGGCAGCGCCGGCCTGCCGCTGTCGTAACACCTGCGAAACTGCTCATACACGGATTCAGGCCACGCTAGTGTCGTCAGCACTTTGATCGACCCGGCGATCGCGGTCAGTTCACGGTCGAGCGCGATGATTTTGTCCAGTTCCGCTGATGATCCGGCTGTCATTGCCGCACCTCGCGCGTCGCCGCGTCAGGCGCCTCACATGCCGCCTGACGCGGTGATTAGCGTTTATAATGCCGGCTCCCCGTACTATATTCAGGAAGCCACCGTGAGTGTTGAACGATTATTGGAAGGTTACTGGCGATTCCGCAAGACCCGTTTCGTTTCCGCGCAGGAACTTTACAAAAAACTGGGAAAACAGGGCCAATCGCCGGAGGTATTGTTCATTGCCTGCTGTGACAGCCGCGTAGACCCGGCCGCGATTTTTGACGCCGGCCCCGGAGAATTGTTCGTCATCCGCAACGTTGCCAACCTGGTACCGCCGTGGGCGCCGGACGGCCGCCATCACGGTACCAGCGCCGCCATCGAGTTCGCGGTGCGACATCTCAAGGTACGTGAAATCGTCGTCATGGGGCACGCCCAATGCGGTGGCGCCGCCGCCCTGCTCAACCGGTTCCACGAGCAGCCCGGCGCGTCCGATTTCATCGGCAGCTGGATTTCCCTGGCGGAAGAGGCCAAGCACCGCATGCTGGCGCGGCAGGCCGGCGATGGTGATCCGCAGAGGGAACTCGAATACGAAATCGTGCGCCTCAGCCTGGCCAACCTGATGGGCTTCTCCTGGGTACGCGAAAAGGTCGAAGCGGGCGAACTGAGCCTGCACGGCTGGCATTTCGGCATCACCCACGGCAAGCTGGCCATTCTGGACCGCGACAGCGACGAGTTTCGCATCATCGAGGATCCGGCGGCATAGCCCGCCAGCGCGGCAAGGTCTGCCTATTTAATCCATTCCAGCCCGGCGAGCAGTTCGTTCGCCGTCTGGAAACGCTCGCCCACATCCTTGGCCAGAAGCCCGTCGACCAGCGGCTGGTATCGGCTCACGGCTTCCGGTAACCGCGGGATGGGCGCGTGCAAGTGGGCATCCACCATCATGGTCACGGACTTGGCAGTGTATGGTTTGCGCCCCGTCAGCATCTCGAAAAAAATGACACCTAAGCTGTAAAGATCGCTGCGCTGGTCCACCGTCCTGCCATCGCATTGCTCCGGGCTCATGTAAGGCGGCGTGCCGATGAGCACATCGTCCTCATCGATGCCGCTGATTGCCTGGGCGATATGGGCGACGCCGAAATCGGAAATGGCAACCGTGTCGTTATGCCGGAACAGAATGTTCGCCGGTTTCAGATCGCGGTGCACGATCCCCTTCTCGTGGACGGCCGCCAGGCCCTGTGCCAACTGTTGCAGATAGGTGACCGCCTTGTCCGGCGTCAGGCCCTTGCGGATCCGTACCGCCAGTTCGCCCGCGGGCAGGTATTCCATCGCGATATAGGCGAAGTCCTTCGCAAACGCGCGTTCGAAGATCTTGATGACGAACGGATGCTTGATCCGCGAGATCAACGCGTATTCCTGCATGAAGTATTTCAGCACGGGGACTTCGACACTGTTGTCGTTGAACAGCAGCTTGAGTACGACTCTGAGATCATCCTCCATGCGTTCGGCAAGAAAAATGGTGGTCATACCGCCTTTGGCAATCTGCGAGACGATGCGGTAGCCGGGTACGTGCAGAGCCTCCTGGACGACCTGTGCGCCATGGCGACGGACGACGACGAGGTCGTCGAATTCATCCTGGCTCGCGGTGTGGTAGCCGAATTCCGGATCAGTGATCGGCTCCTGTTGATCGTCCGGCACGTCCGCTGGCCGACGCGGTGTAGGCAAAGGCTCCTCGGTCTCTGGTTCCTCCGGCTTCAACCCCATCGCCTCCTTGATCAGCGCCGCCAGTTTGACGGTACGTAGCTCCTTCTTGAGCAGGTAGTCGCGGGCGCCGAGCTTGACCGCCCGGACAATCACACGCGTACGATCCTCGTCCGTGAGCATGACGATGGGTGGCAGGCCGGCGGTGTTCTGGAAACGCTGCAGCCAGGTCAGGCCGTCCTCGCCGTCGAGCCCGAGGTCATAGTCCAGGAACACGATATCGTAGGCCGGCCAGTCGAAATCCGTTACCGGAAAGCCGTGGGCGATCGGGTCGTACTCGTCAACCTGGACACCGGGCAGTTCGTCGGAAAGACTGTGTACCATCATCTTGCGCACCACCCGCGAATCGTCAATCACCAGTATCCGCATCGCGTTCATTCCGTCAGCGCTGCTTTGCCGCGGCATCGCGCCCGGCAAGCAAGGTTTCGACCGCGTCCAGCAAAGAATCCTCCGAATAGGGCTTGGTCAGGTAGATATCGACACCGGCTTCGCCGGCCTCGCGGCGGTGCTTGTCGGTTGAACGAGAGGTCACCATGATGATAGGCAACTCCGCGCCGTTCTCGGCGGCACGCAGGTGACGGGTAAGTTCCAGGCCGTTCATGCGCGGCATTTCCAGGTCGACCACCAACAGGTTCGGAGACGCCGCCGCCATTCTGTCCAGGGCATCGAGGCCGTCAGCCGCCGTCATGAACTCGTAGCCCGCATCTCCCAACAACTGCGACAGCGAGCGGCGCGTGCTGATGGAATCGTCGACGATCAGGATCCGGTGCCGTGGTGGGAACGCTGTCGGGTACGAGGCAGCGTCGGCCATGACCGTCTCCGGCTCGGGTGCGGCCATCCAGTCCAGCAGGTCCAGCACCGGTACGACCGCACCGTCGCCCAGCAGGGTTGCGCCTAGCAGGCCGTGTACCGGCGGCACGTAGTCGCCCAGGCCCTTGACGACGAAATTGCGGGTTTCGATGATCTCGTCCACCAGCACGGCCCGTGACCTTGCCCCGTCGCCGACAACCAGTGCCGCGCAGTGTGCCTGTTCCCCCCACGCGCCCACCGGCCCGTAGAGCGAATCTGCCAGAACGATGGCGGAATAGCCCCTGCCGTCGATGCGGCAGGAAGCGCCGTCAGTCGTGGCCTGCGCGGCCATGTGCTCGATGCCACGATTTGCAACGGCCACCGTCCGGCCTCGTACGGACACCAGCACGCCGGCCACCGAAATCAGCGACACCGGGATCTTAAGTTCCACGATACAACCGCGTCCGGCCGCCGACGATAAACCGATGGTGCCCTTGAGTTCGCCAACACGCGCGGCAACCGCCGCCATGCCGATGCCGCGCCCGGAAGTCTGCGTCGTTTCAGACCGCGTCGAAAAACCGGGTTGCATCAAGGTGGCTTTCAGCTGTTCCTCCGACGGCGATTGCGTGCCCTCCAGGAGGCCGCGGTTGCGCGCGACGGACTCGATTGCCGCGTAATCAAGTCCCGCGCCGTCATCCTCGCAGCGCACGACGATGTCGTTACCGATGCGGGCGAAGCCGAGCGCAAGCGTTCCCGCCGACGGCTTGCCGTTCGCCGCCCGTGTTTCGGCAGGCTCGATCCCATGGTCGACAAAACGAATTCCCGCAAAGTCCTCACCGAGGTGGA
>CAYVOU010000219.1:0-4292 GCA_964453295.1 uncultured Gammaproteobacteria bacterium | reverse complement strand
CCGTAGTGCGCGGGTGCCGATGCGGTAGGCGGCCGCGAAAACGATCGCGACGACCGCCGGCTTGATGCCATAGAAAATACCGGCGATGAGAGGCAGCTGCCCGAACTGCAGGTAGATCCAGGTCAGCGCGATCAGGATGAACAGGGAGGGCAATACGAAGAGCGCGCCCGCCATGATACCGCCGGCATTGCCGTGCAGCAGCCAGCCGATATACGTGGCCAGTTGCTGGGCCTCGGGGCCGGGCAGCAGCATGCAGTAGTTCAGCGCGTGCAAATAACGCCGCTCCGAGATCCAGCGGCGTCGCTCCACCAGTTCCTCATGCATGATGGCGATCTGGCCGGCGGGACCGCCGAAGCTGATGAATCCCAGTCGCAGCCAGTATCGAAAAGCCTCCGCGACACTGACTGATGTTGGCGGCGCCGGGATCCCATTGGGCATGCGGTATTATCGCAGCTTGCAATTGCTTTGCGCCAGCGCCTCGCCTTCCGGAAAACGCTTTCGAGGTGGCACGACAGCGGATACACTCGGAAGGCCCTTTGTCAACGCCACGACGAAAGGAGAAAAAGAACCATGTCCGAGTTCTTCCGAACCAAGGCGCTGAAGCCGGACGACGCGGAGCACAGCGGTCTCAAGCGTTGCCTGTCGGCATTCGACCTGACGCTACTTGGTATCGGCGCAATCATCGGCACGGGCATTTTCGTGCTGACCGGCATTGCCGCCGCCAACCAGTCCGGGCCGGCGGTGGTGTTGTCGTTCGTGGTCGCCGGTATCGCCTGCGCCTTCGCGGCGCTGTCCTACGCGGAATTGGCTGCGTCGGTGGGCGGCTGCGGCAGTGCCTACGGTTACAGCTATGCAGCCTTCGGCGAACTGTTTGCGTGGATTATTGGTTGGGACCTGATACTCGAATACGGTGTGTCGGCGGCGGCCGTAGCCAACGGTTGGGCGGGCTATTTCGAGAATGCCCTGCAGGCGATCGGTTTGGGGCTTCCCGACGCTCTGACGAACGCGCCAATCGCCGGCGGCATTGTCAACCTGCCGGCCACCGCGATCGTGCTGCTGCTCATGGTGTTGCTCATCATCGGCGTGAAGGAAAGCGCACGCATGAATGCGATCATGGTTTTCGTCAAGCTGGTGACGATCACGATCTTCATCGCGGTGGCGGCCTTCAACGTCCATCCCGAGAACTGGACGCCTTTCATGCCGTACGGCTGGTTCAGCCACGGCACCGGCGGCAAGCCCGTCGGCGTGCTGGCCGGCGCTTCCCTGGTGTTCTTCGCCTACATAGGCTTCGACGCGGTGTCGATCGCGGCGGAGGAGGCGCGTAACCCGCAGCGCGATCTGCCCATCGGCATTCTTGCCTCGCTGATCTTCTGCACGGTGATTTACATCATCGTATCCGGCCTGCTGACCGGTATCGTCTCGTACAAGGATCTCAACGTTTCCTCGCCCGTCGCACACGCGTTGCAGCTCATTGGCTTTCGCTGGGCCTCCGGTCTGGTCGCGGCCGGCGTGATCGCCGGCCTGACCACGGTGATGCTCGTGCTCTACTACGGCCTCACTCGAATCATCTTCGCGATGTCCCGGGACGGCTTGATCTCAAAGTTTTTTGCGGCCCTCAATCCCGGCACGCGTACGCCGGTGCGCGTCATCGTCAGCAGCGGCGTGGTCATTTCGATCATTGCCGGGTTTGTGCCGCTGGGCGAACTTGCGGAGCTTGTGAACATCGGTACGCTGGCGGCGTTCGTGATGGTCTGCTTGGGCGTCATCGTCATGCGCCGGACACATCCGGACATGCCCCGGCCTTTCAAGACTCCACTGGCGCCCTGGATCCCCTTTCTGGGGGCGTTGTCATGTCTCGCGCTGATGGCATTTCTGCCGATGCTGACATGGATCCGTTTCGTGGTCTGGCTGGTAATCGGGATGTTCGTGTACTTCTTTTATTCGAAGCACCACAGCAAGCTGGCGCAATGATCCCGCACCGTGGGTTCCGCCGGTTCGACTTCACCGCCGACCGGCGATTTCCTGTTCTATTTTTTCCGGGGTATCGCGCGGTGCGTACCGTCGTATCACGTCGCCGTTGCCGTCCACGAGAAACTTCGTGAAGTTCCACTTGATGGACGACGTGCCGAACAACCCGCGTCGCCTCGATTTCAGGAACCGGTAAAGCGGGTGGGCGCCGATGCCATTGACTTCGATCTTGGCGAACATCGGAAAGCTGACATCGTAATGCGCGCTGCAAAAGGCACTGATTTCGGCATCGGTGCCCGGTTCCTGACCACCGAACTGGTTGCAGGGAAAGCCAAGGACGACCAAACCCTCGTCGCGGTGGCGCCGGTACAACGCCTCCAGACCGTCGTACTGAGGCGTAAAGCCGCATTCGCTGGCAACGTTGACGATCAGGAGGGTACGGCCGCGGTAGCGATCCAGCTTGACACGTTCGCCGTCGATCGTGGCAACCTCGATGTCATAGATGTTCATGATGCTTGCACTCCGATTTTCAGCGCGTCGCCCCGAGCGACGTGACTACAGGTTTTCGAGAAAGGCGTCGCCTCCCAGTTGGTGCATCTGGCGCAGGATCCAGTGCTGTCGCGATCGCACATATTCGGAAGGGCGATCCACATGCAAGCGCAACGGGTTCGGCAGCACCGCGGCAAGCAGGGCCGCCTGCGGTCGGGAAAGTTGTGCCGCGCCGCGATCAAAATAGCGCCGCGCCGCCGCATCCACACCGTAGACGCCGTCACCGAACTGGGCAATGTTGAGATACACCTCGAGTATGTGGCGCTTCGTCCAGCAAAGCTCTATCAGGGCCGTGAACCAGGCCTCCAGTCCCTTCCGGAAAAGATTTTTGCCCGGCCATAAAAAGAGGTTCTTGGCCACCTGCTGCGAGATCGTGGAGGCGCCGCGGATCCGGCGGCTGTGCTGATTGCGTTCCCACGCCTTTTCGATGGCGTTGAAGTCGAAGCCATGATGTTCCGGGAACAGTTGATCCTCGGACGCCATGACCGCCACGGCGGCATCGGGCGCAATCCTGTTGAAGTCCGTCCACCGGTAGTGTGTCTTATAATTCGCGTTTCCCGCCTGCCAGGCTTCCCACTTCGCGCGCAGCATGAAGGCGCTGGTCGGCGGCGGATAAAAGCGCAGGATCAGCACCGGGATCGCCGTGATCGTCACGAATGCGAGTAATGCCAGCAGCAATCCCTGCGACAGGCGGCGCATCGGCCGCCGCCGCCGGCGGCGGCTGCGGGCAGGCCGACGGCGGTCGCCGTACGGATCGGGATGGATGCGCATGAATGATGGATTGATTGCCGTCGCGGTTATCCGGCGCATTTTAACCTGCTGTTGGGGGACGTCATTGCCTATTGCCGGCCGGGATTCGAACTTGGCGCGGCGCCGGGCAGCTGGATCTGGCAACTGGTGCGGCGGGGCCTGCGGGTGACGGTCGTTGACAACGGTGCCATGGATGCCGGCCTTATGGCCAGGGCGCTGGTGGACCATCGCCGCGAGGATGACTTTTACTTCCGGCCGCGCAAATCCGTAGACTGGCTGGTCTGCGACATGGTGGAAAAACCGGGCCGCATCGCCGCTCTGGTGGCGCAATGGTGCCACGAAGGCTGGTGCCGCGAGGTGATTTTCAACCTTAAACTGCCGATGAAGGGCCGCCATGAAACCTCGCTCGCCTGCCACGGTGACATGGAGGCCGCACTGGCCGGGCGGCGGCACAGGTTACGATTCAAGCAGCTTTACCACGATCCCGAGGAGGTGACCGGCCACTGCCGGCTGATATAGCGCGTGCGTGCAGACCCTCTGATCTACGTGGTGATCAGCCACCACGGTTTCGGGCACATCGCCCAGACGGCGCCGGTAATTGCGGCTCTGCGGGCACGCATCGGCGGTCTGCGGGTCATCGTTCAGTGCGCCGCCCCGCGAGCCGTGCTCGAAGAACATTTCCATATGGCTTTCGAGCACATTGCCGAAGCCTCCGACTTCGGCATGGTGATGGCGAACTCGCTGGACGTGGACGTCGCCGGCAGCCACGCGCGCTACCTTTCCTGGCACGCGGACTGGGACAACAGGCTGGGTGAATACGCGGCGCGACTGCGCCGGCTGAAGCCGCGGTTGGTGCTGTCGAACGTGGCCTACCTCCCGCTCGCCGCCGCGCGCGAGGCGGGCATTCCCGCGGCAGGCTACTGCTCTCTGAACTGGGCTGACATCTACCAACCCTACTGCCGCGATTTGCCCGGCGCGGCATCCGTGCATCGCCAGATGCTGGATGCCTACCGGGCCGCCGACGT
>CAYVOU010000218.1:0-4294 GCA_964453295.1 uncultured Gammaproteobacteria bacterium | reverse complement strand
GATAGGACGCGGCGGCAGCGTCGACGTGAACGGTGACGTCGTGCTCGCACCGCTGTCGGCCAAGCTCAAGATCAATGCCCGCGCCGTGCCGATCCTGCCAATCCAGCCCTACTTCGCTGACAAGGTACACATCACGGTCACCAGGGGCGGCCTGAGCGCGCGCGGGAGCCTCGATGCCGAGTTCGTGCCGAAGCCGAAATTCATCTACCGCGGCAACCTTCAAGTGAATCGCTTCGCCAGCGTGGATCAGGTGAACCGAAGCGCTTTTCTGAAATGGTCGGGGCTATATTTCGGTGGCGTGAACGTGACCACCGAACCGACGAAGGTCGCCGTCGACGCCATTGTGCTGAGCCATTTCTATTCGCGCCTCATCGTCAATCCAGACGGCTCGCTCAACGTGCAGCATGTGATGGGCAAGGAACCCGGGAGCAAGGAGGCCGTGGCGGGCGAAGTCACGACACCCAAGACGACCCCGAAAACAACGCAGGAAGCACGGGCCGCTGCCGCTCGGGCCAAGACCGCCACTGCGCCGGCGATCCCGATCAAGATCGCCCGCATCGTACTGAAGAATGGTCAGGTCAACTTCTCGGACAATTTCATCAAGCCCAATTATTCCGCCGACCTCACCCAGATCGGCGGACGCATATCCGGGCTTTCGTCCGATCGCGCGACCACGGCCGACCTCGATATCGCCGGCAAGGTGGAGAACACTGCCGACGTGGACATCAAGGGGAAGATCAACCCTCTTTCCGGAAATTTGTTCCTGGACCTCGCCGCGTCCGCGAAGGATGTCGCCCTACCCCCCGCGACGGCCTATTCGGAGCGCTACGCGGGGTATCCCATCATCAAGGGCAAGCTGTCCATGGATGTGAAGTATCACATCGAGAATGGTCAGCTCACGGCAAAGAATCGCCTGATCCTGAACCAACTCACTTTCGGCAACAGGGTGGAAAGCCCCACCGCGACCAAATTGCCGGTGCTGCTGGCAGTGGCGTTGCTCAAGGACCGCAACGGCGTGATTGACATCAATCTGCCGATTACCGGCTCGCTTGATGACCCGAACTTCTCCATGGGCGGCATTGTCGCGAGGGCTTTCGGTCATCTGCTGGTGAAAATCGTGACGTCGCCTTTTGCGTTGCTGGGCCGCGTGTTCGGTGGCGGCGAGGAACTTTCTTATATAGAGTTCGCCCCCGGACGGACCACGCTCGACAGCACAGCACAGAAGAAGATTCAGTCCCTGGCCAAGGCTTTGAGAGACCGCCCCGGCCTCAAACTTGATATCACCGGACGGGTCGACCCGGCATCCGATACCGAAGGTCTGCGCCAAGTGATGATGGAGCGCAAGGTCAAAGCGGTGAAATTCGAGCAGCTGCGCCGGGACGACAAGAGCCCGCCCAGCCTGGATGACGTGACCATCGATCCGGCCGAATATCCCAAGCTATTGAAACGAGCCTACGGCCGCGAGAAATTCAAGAAGCCACGCAACGTCCTGGGCTTCGCCAAGGACATACCGGTACCGGAGATGGAGAAGCTGATGCTGGCCAATATCGTCGTCACCAAGGATGACTTGCGGCAGCTCGCCGTTCAACGGGCACAGCTCGTGGCCAACGAGATCATCAAGACCGGCGGGATCGCCGCCGATCGGGTGTTTGTGCTCAAGCCCAAGCTCGACGGGAAGCCGGTCGAAACGGGTCCGGCCAAGGGCGCCAAACTGAGCCGCGTCGACTTCTCCCTCAAGTAGCCTGAGCTGCGAATGATCGGGACAGGCCACGGTTTCAACCCGCTCAAATTGGGCCACCAGCGCAAAACGGGAGCGGTGACATCCGGGCATTGTGCGCACGTTCAGCTGCCACCGCCCTTCTTGATTCGGGCGCCGCGGCCGTATACTCCCGTAGAGCCGGCGATGGAGAACGAGGCGGCAATCACGTTCCCGCGCCGAATATCGGGCAGCCCTGTGACCCACTAGCTCGGCCTGGAGGCTTTCGTGGCTGGATCGTGTTGCGAGAACAATTGTGCGGTAGAGGCCCTGCGGGCGCGGCAGAAGAGCACGCTGGTCAAGGTGCTCTGGATCAATGCCGTCATGTTCGCGGTTATCGCCGGTGCATCCCTCTACGGCAAGTCCACGGCGCTGCTTTCCGACAGTCTCGATAATCTGGGCGATGCACTGACGTACGGGTTGAGCCTGTATGTGATATCGCAGAGCGTGCAGGCAAAAGCACGCGTCGCCCTGTTCAAGGGCGGCCTGATCTTCCTGGGTGCATCCGTCGTGATCGGGCAGGTGGTCTGGAAGCTGATTTCTCCGGTGCTTCCGTCGTACGAACTCATGGGCGTATTCAGTCTGGCCGGACTGGCCGCCAATGGCCTGTGCTTGTGGCTTCTGTGGCGACACCGCGCCGAAGACATCAACATGAGTTCCGTCTTCGAGTGTTCGCGCAATGACATTGCGTCCAACCTGTCGGTGTTTGTTGCCGCGGGCGGTGTGTGGCTGTTCCACTCCGGATGGCCCGACGTGATCGTGGCAACTTTGTTGGCGCTGTTGCTCCTGAGGTCATCCATCCGCGTCATTCGCGGCGCGCTGAAGGAACTCAGAGAACAACCGGACTCCCCACCTCCGCCGACGGTCGCAACGGGGCGCCGCTAAACAATTGCGGGCGCGCCCTTCAACTGTCCCGCCCCTGCCCAGGCACCTGGAAGCGGCTCGCCGCCGAGACCCTTTCCATCAGGCCGTCTTGTTGCGTTGAGCGGACACGGTGACGACCCCGATCAGCACCAGTGCGGCACCGAAGATCTGTACCGCTGAGAATGGTTCCTGGAGGAAGATCGCCGCGAGCGCAAGCGTCGATACCGGCCCGACAGCACTGATCATGGACGCCGTCCGGGCGCCGACACGTCGAATGCCCGCAGTCAGCAGGAAGGCCGGCATGACGGTCGAAACGATCGCCATCGCCGCCGCGAGCGCATAGACGGGTTTCGGCTGAACCACGTCGCGGGGCGAATGGGTCAGCAGGAACTGCGTGACGACGGCGGCGCAGGATACGGTCAGCACGTACGCCGTGAAGCGCAGGGTGCCGATCCGGTGGACCACCTCGCCGACGCCGACCAGATAGATGGCATAGGCGAGAGCGCTACCGAACACCAGGGCCGCGCCCAGCGGTACGTCGGCACCCTCGACCCTGAGGTCGTGCAGAAACACGAAGACAATGCCCCCATAGCTGAGCAACAGTGCGGCCAGTTCACTCCGTCTGATGGGCCGGCGAAAGCGCACCACGCCGATCAACACGACGAGCGTCGGATAGAGAAACAGGACCAGCCGTTCCAGGCCGGCGCTGACGTACTGAAGACCGAGGAAATCGAACAGGCTGGCAAGGTAGTAGCCGATCACGCCCAGGAATATCACGATGCCCCATTGTCGGCGATCCAGGCTGGGCGCATCTGCGCGCCGCGACCAGGCGGCAGCGGCAAGGAAGAACGGCAGCGCGATCAGCATACGCAGCGCCAGCTGCGTCACCGGATCGACGTGGTAGCGATAGGCGAGCTTGACGAAGATCGCCTTGGCGGAAAAGGCGATAGCGGCGGCCAACACCAGGCCGGCGCCGATGAATCTGCCACCGGTGGCTGCGGGGTGAGACGCTTGCATTTGCGGACCCTTGTGGGCAAGGCGGGTCCGAGGGCGGGACGGGCCGCGGTCGGAACCCGCGGCTGCCGTGCTGGTGTGTCGAGCCTACACGCGCGCGCCGCCGGGGCCGTGTTTCCACAGCCACAGGCAACGGACGATGATCTGCTCGGCACGATTGGACATGGCCTGACTATAGGGACGCGCGTGGCCAGGTGTCAACGGGATTGATCGATGCCGCGCCCGGACGACCATCATTACCATTCCGTGAAACACGGACAGGTGACTCATCTGGTAAATTGAACAGATTCGATGACGAACTTCAGCAGTCGGGCGGGTTTCAATGAACAGTGACGCATTTCGGTTTCTTGTTGGCTACGCGGGCAAACGAAAAGGCAGCGCACACCCCTGGATGGCACGCAATGGCGGCAGGCACCCACTCGGATGGCTGGTCTCAGGCCTGTTCCTGGCGTTGCTGAGCCTGGGCTCGCTGTCCGCCACGGCGGCGCAGAACGAGACGGTGCTGCGTGCAACGCTCGACAACGGTTTGCGGGTGGTGATCGTACGCAACCCGCTGGCGCCGGTGGTGACCACCGAAGTCAACTATCTGGCCGGTTCCAACGAGGCGCCCCCGGGCTTCCCCGGCACCGCGCACGCCGTCGAGCACATGATGTTCCGCGG
>CAYVOU010000217.1:0-4296 GCA_964453295.1 uncultured Gammaproteobacteria bacterium | reverse complement strand
ATTCGACACGTCCAATCATCGATGGAGATCGCCGTTCAGATCGGCGATGCCGATTGCCATCCCCAGTGCCTGCGCCACACCGCTGGCGAGCAGCCATTCGGTCTGGATCATCCGCATGGTGTCGTGCCAGATCCCTTCCTGTTCGTGCCGGCGGTCGTATAGCTGTCCGGTGAGCTGCTCATAAAGTGAGAGTGCGCTGCCGGCACAGCGTTCGACCGAGAATGCCGCCGCCGTTTCCAGACAACGCTGTTGCAGGCGTCCGCGCGCCTCTGGCGAGGCATCCGCAATCGACGCCAGTGCCTGGTCGAATGCAGAAACGGTTTCCTCGAACAACAGGCACCCATTCTCTCCATCCACCATGACGTCGCGTACGCCAGGTCCGTCAAGCGCGACGATGGGCACTCCTGCCGCCATGGCCTCCGTGAGGACCAGTCCCTGCGTTTCGCTCTTGGAAGCGAATGCAAACACGTTCATGGCCCGGTAGGCTTGCGCCAGACGTTCCTGCCGGAGCACGCCAAGCCGGTGCAGGCGTTCGCTCATGCCCGCCGCCGCAAAGTGATTGACGATCTCTTCCTCGGCGGGGCCCTGACCAATCAGCAGGAACCGGGCATCGGGATTTGCCTTCATGTATCCGGTGACTGCGTCGACGAGGAACGGAAGGTTTTTCTCTGCCGCTAAACGGCCGACATGGCCGATCACGAAGGCCTCCTCCGGTATTCCCAGCGACGATCGGAAAGCGAGTCCATCCATGCCGGCAAAACGGCTTATATCGATGCCGGTCGGTATCGTCGTCACCGGCGTGGTAACGCCGCGCGCGTGCAGGATGGCCGCCAGGCTTCCGCTCGGTGCGATGACATGATCGCAGAGGTTGGCATAGGACGTGGCGAGTGCGATCGCGAAGCGATGCAGGGTTTCCGAATCGCCGGGAAGATAATGGGTGTAATGCTCGTAGAGCGAATGGTGGGTAAACACCAGCGGCAGCTTGCGCAAACGCGCCGCCCGCACCGCGTCGTTGCCCAGCAGGAAGGGATGATGCGAATGGACGATGTCCGGCGCGAAGGCGTCGATGGCATCGTCGATCATGCCGAAATCTGGCAGCGCAAGGGAAAATCCGGTGTCGTTGAAGTTATGGATAGCCGGCACGCGCAGGACGTCCGGTTCATCCTCGGGCTGGTGATCGAACTCCGGTGCGACGATGAAAACGCGATGGCCGCGGCGGCGGAACTCACCGGCAAACCTTGCAACCGAGTTGGCGACGCCGCCGACGTGGGGAAGAAAGGTGTTGGTGAACATCGCGATCTTCATGACCCGTCCCGGACCAGTTGCGCCGCGCCGTCCGCCGCCGCCGCCCTCGCCACGGCGAAGCCGGGGAGGCGGAGTTCGACATGTGCGGGCGGGTGATGCCAGGCCGCCTCCCATTCGACGCGGACGTCCCGGACCGGCTTCCCGGTGCCCGGCCTGACCCGCAGTGAAACTGCTCCGAATGCCGAGGGCGCCGGGCCGAACCGCAGGCTCCCGCCTTCTTCCAACCAGTGCGGCGGAATGCCGCCAAGCAGGACCAGCGTGTCGCCTTCTTCGCGCAGGAAACAATTGCGCTGCATCATGATCCATTCCGCCGCGGCCCAGACGTGCTGTCCGTCGCCCATGCAGCCGCCCAGCGTGCGCGGATGGATGGCTTCCGGCCATTGCCCGGTTGGCGAGGCCAGCCGGGCAATGGTATCCATTAATGTCAGCGCGCGCGCATCGCCGGCGCGAAGCAGCACCTGGGCGACGTGCAGCGTCAGATAGGCATTGATGCCCGAGTGTGTCATGTCCTGGAAGAAGCCGCCGCGGAAAAAACAGTGTGCCAGCAGAAACTCGACGGTCGCCAGCAGCCGCGGATCGCGCGCCGGCCATAGTTGCAGCGGGTAGCCCGCGGCCAGGGAGCCGATGGCACCGGCATCGAGGCGCCGGTATGGCGAGGCCGGGAGGGCGGACGTGCCAAGGCGCGCCGCGGCGGTGGCCAGACTGTGTTCGATGGCGGCGCCGAGATCGTCGGATACAGCCATGAACCGCCGCTGCAAATCCAGGTCGCCGGCGCGCCCGGCAAGTTCGCCCGCGGCGCGCAGGCCGCCCTGGCTCCAGAAGTCGTCCCAGTAGTAATAGTCGCTGGCACCGAGATGTTCGGCGCTGAAGCCCGCCGGCAACAGGCCCGCGTGCGGCGTATCCTCTTCCGCGGCCATGCGCTTGCGCTCGATCCAGTGCGCGCCCCGGACCAGCGCATTCCACCAGGACGTCTTCGCCTTGCAATTGGTCAGCGTACAGAACTGGTTGAAAATCCAAAGGACCTCGCCGTTGGAATCCCATTCGCCTTGCTGCGAATGGAAATAGCCCAGCACGGTCTGCAACTCCGGGAAGCGGTCCAGCGCCCGTTCGGCGCGGTCAGTGAGGCCCGCGCACAGCATGGCATTGACGATAAACGCCGCATCCCTGAACCAGAAGCGCTTATAGGTGTAGGGGCCTGGGTACACGGCGCCGGGCGAGTGCAGCACCAGCGTTCGCAATGCCGCGTCGTACAGGAATCGGTAGTGATCATCAGGCACGTCGATTGCGCAGGTGCCTTCCAGCGCCTGCCGCCATGAGGGCGTCGGCGGCGTATCCAGTGCCGGAGTATGGATCGGCACGCTGACGTCGAGCGTGCGTGTCACGTTTGGCTCAAGGCGAAACAGGGCGGCGGCCGTCACCATGCCGACCGGGCACTTGCCGTGCTGCTGGTCTTCGGCGTCGCGGAGGTGTATGGCGACGTCGCCATCGCGATAGTTACTGACATGGTGTCGTTCCGGTGCGGTATCGAACGTCACCAAATGCTTGTCGTCGATACGCCACGATTTCCGGTCCGCGGCGAGCGCCGCCTCGTGGATGAAGCTGATCCCTTCCGGGTTGTATGGGCGCAGTGCCAGGACCAGCCAGCCGGGGCCGTCGCTGCGGGCTTCGACGTGAATACTGCACAGGGTCGTCGCGGGACCGGCGTGAACGGCGGCCCGCTGTGTCAGTGCCAGGCCGTCTTGCTCGACCTCGGTGATGATGGTGGGGATGTCATCCAGGCAGAGGCGCTGCGATATCGCTTTGGATTTCGATGGCAGCAGCCTGCGCCCATCATCGCTGATACACCAGGCGTCCAGGGACCAGCCGTCGAAAAACGGCGTGATCAGCCCCGCGGGGTCGACCACCGGCAGTTCATCGCAATCCGGCGTGCCGATTGCCGTCCAGTTGCGGTGCGTCAGGTTCACGTGGGTGATGGAAAAGGCGCGGGGCAGCAACGCGTCGTCGCCGGGATCGAATTGCCGTTCCACCCAATACGGCCATATCCAGTCCAGGTTGTGCTGTATGACCCGGCTGTTAATCAGGCCGCGGGCGTGGAATACGACGCCGGCGCGCAGCAGCTCGATGGGTTCAGCGACTTCGGATGGCTGTGCAAAACCGCGCAGCCGCGCCAGCAACCCGATTGGATCGAGAAAGCCGTGGGCGTGGGCAACACGCTGAAGCAGATATCGCCAGGGCAGCCATTTAAGCCATGGCAAGGTCGTCATCTCCGATCATTCGCATGTCGATCCGGGCAGCGCCGCCTGTGGCGTAGCCGCGGGAAACTTTATTATGGACAAAGGCATGCCGGAATGGTGATGACGCCGATCATCTGGGGGCACGATCGACCGCGGTAGTCCTGGTTGTTTCGCGTCCAATGTCGTGCCGTTTCGCTTGTCCGTCCGGAGGGCCCGGCCTCGGCACCGATGGACTCAAGATCATGGCCGCGCCGGCCGATAATAGCGTTGGACCATGCCGGTGCCGCGCCGGTGTAAGACCTGATTGTCCCTGCCGTGACGAACGGGCCGGAATATGCCGATCGCGAATTCAGTGCGTCGAGGTGATCCCGGCTTGGCCGCCCCCGGGGTGGGACTTTAAGAATTCCATCATGGCCGACCGATGAGCCCGACCGCCAGACGAAAAAATATTCGAGGCCCCGAGCACGACGAGCGCGAGAACCTGCGCGGCGAGTTGAGTCGGTTGCATAAGGCCATGCTGCGGCTGGCGTTTCACCACGCTGGCGAGGACGCCGGTCTCGATCGACAACTCAACCAGTTGAAGGAGACGCTGCGCAGCGGTGACAAGCAGCAGCTCACGCGGTTGATTGAGGACATCGTCAGCGTCATCGTCAAACGCCCGCCCGCCGACGCTGCGGTATCCGCAACCGCGACCAATTCACCGGGCGCCGCCTCGGCTTTCGACGACATGCAGGACCGCGTCCTGAAGAAGGAGCGC
>CAYVOU010000216.1:0-4324 GCA_964453295.1 uncultured Gammaproteobacteria bacterium | reverse complement strand
GAGGCGCCGGCCGTCATCTCCGCGCTCCTGAAGTATCAGTCCACCGAGCGCATGCGGCGTGCGATCAACGATGCCATGGACGTGCACGGCGGGCGCGCCATCTGCATCGGGCCGAGCAATTATCTTTTCATCCCTTATCAGGCGATCCCGATCGGCATCACTGTCGAGGGCGCCAACATCCTGACCCGTTCGCTCATCATCTTCGGCCAGGGCGCCATACGCTGCCATCCATGGCTGCTGAAGGAAATCCGGGCCGCGCAGGAAACCGACGGCGACCGTGCTCTTACGGACTTCGACGAGGCCCTGCGTGGCCATATCGGTTATTTCCTGCGCAACCTCGCCCGCGCCGCCTGGCTGAATTTGAGTTTCGCGCGTTTTGCGAGGGCGCCGGTGGGCGGACCGTCGGCGCGCTGGTACGGGCAACTGGAGCGTGCCAGTGCCTCGTTCGCCGTCGCCGCGGACGTGACGCTGTTGCTGCTGGGCGGGGCCCTGAAACGGCGCGAGAAGCTTTCAGGCCGCTTTGCAGACGTGCTGGGTGAAATGTACCTGATGAGCGCGGTGCTCAAGCATTTTGAAGATCAGGATCGCCACCGCGGCGATGCGCCGCTGCTGGAAGCGGTCTGCCGCAACGCGCTATACCGCATCGAACAGCAGCTCGGCGCGGTGCTGGACAACTTTCCTTCACGGCCGCTGGCGTGGCTGTTGCGCCGGATCCTGTTTCCGTTCGGCCGGCGCGCCCGCGCCCCGTCGGACGCACTGTCGAGGCAGGTCGCCGCCCAGGTACTCGAACCCTGCGCCGCCCGCGACCGGCTGACGGCGGGCATGTACCTCAATCCGGACCCGGCGGATCCCATAGGCCGCCTGGAGCATGCCCTGGATCTCACGCTCAAGGCCGATCCGATCGAAAAGCGCCTCAGGCAGGCGATTAACGAGGGTCAACTGGCGGCGGGACAGGGGGGCGTGTTGTTCCGTGACGCCGCCGAGGCGGGTATCATCGAGGAAGCGGAGGCCGCGCTGCTCGAGGAAGCGGCGGCCGCGGTGCGTAAGGCGATCGACGTGGATGATTTCGAGGCCGGCGCCTTACGCAACTGAATTCGATTCGAGACAGGATTTTCCCCGCGTCAAATGTCCATAGCATCCAGCAGCCTGCCGGCGAGTGCGCCGATACTCAAGATCCTTGCGCGTCCCCAGGACGTGAACATCAGCGGTGACATCTTCGGCGGCTGGCTGATGAGCCAGGTCGATATCGCCGGCGGCCTGGTGGCGGCCGACCGCGGTCGTGGCCGCGTCGCCACCGTGGCGGTGAACAGCTTCCAGTTTCTCAAGCCGGTCAAGGTGGGAGACCTGGTCATGTGTTTCGCGGAGATCATACGCATCGGCAAGACCTCGATCGGCGTCGACGTGCAGGTGTTCATCGAACGCCGTCTTGAGCCCAGCCACGAAGCCGTGCACCTGCTGGTGGCGGAGGCGCACCTGGTGTACGTGTGCCTCGACGGCGATGGGCGGGCGCGTCCGGTTCCGGCCGACTGAGGGGGCTCTATGGATACCGACATCGTGGCGGTGGTGGACGAGAACGACGAAGTCATCGGCTATCGTCAGCGCGGCGAAGTGCACCGGCTTGGGCTGAAGCACCGCGCGGTGCACATCCTGGTGTTCAATCGCGGCGGCGATCTGCTGCTGCAAAAGCGCTCGCTTAGCAAGGACGTCGCGCCGGGCCTGTGGGATTCCTCGGCGGCCGGTCACGTCGACGGTGACGAGGGATACGACGACTGCGCGCTGCGCGAGCTGGAAGAAGAACTGGGCATCCGGCCGGCCGAACCGCTGGAGCGGCTCTTCAAGCTCGATGCACGCGCCGAGAACGGCTGGGAATTCGTCTGGGTCTACCGTTGCGTCGACGACGGACCGTTCACGGTCGACCGCCGCGAAATCGACGCGATCGACTGGTTTCCCGCAGCGCGCCTGCGCCGGGAACTGGCGGAGCAGGGCGACAAATTCGCGGGTACCGTGCCGCTCATCTGGCGCCGCCTGATGGATCCCGCCCGGTCCTGAACCCGTGCCGACCGCCAAGGTCGACAGCAAGCATTCTCCGCTACCCAATCAAGTGAGCGCGACCATCGACGATCAGGCAACGGCGGCCGGGACCGTGTTCGACGGCAAGGCTTTCTGCCGGACACTGACCGGCAAGCCCGGTGTCTATCGCATGCTTGGCGCGGACGCGACCGTGCTCTACGTCGGCAAGGCTCGCAACCTGCAAAAGCGGGTCCGCAGCTATTTCGGCAGCAGCGCCCGTCTCAGTCCGAAAGTTCGCACCATGGTCTCGCGCATTGCCGAGATCCAGGTGACAGTGACGCATACCGAGGCGGAAGCGCTGCTGCTGGAGAGCAATCTCATCAAGGATCTCAAGCCGCGCTACAACATCACGCTGCGCGACGACAAGAGTTTCCCCTGGATCCATCTCACCGCGACGCAGCCGTGGCCGAGGCTGCGTTTCCACCGCGGTGCGCGCCGCGGCGGCGGGCGCTATTTCGGTCCGTATCCCAATGCGGGCGCGGTGCGCGCCAGCCTCAACCAGCTGCAGAAACTGTTTCGCATACGCAACTGCACCGATAGTTTTTTCCAGAACCGGACCCGGCCCTGCCTGCAATACCAGATCCAGCGCTGCACGGCGCCCTGCGTCGGCCTGGTCACGCCCGAGGCGTACGCGGAGGACGTGTCCCACGCGGTGATGTTCCTGGAGGGCCGCAGCGACGAAATCATCGGGGCGCTGGTCGGGCGCATGGAGGCGGCGGCGGAGCGCCTGGATTTCGAACTGGCAGCGCGTTACCGCGATCAAATCGCCGATCTCAAGCGGGTGCAGCAGCGCCAGTACGTCAGCCAGGACGAAGGCGGGGATTACGACGTGATTGCCGCCGCGTCCACGGAGGGCGGCGGTTGCGTGCAGGTGTTCTTCATTCGCGGCGGTCACAACCTCGGCAACAAGAGCTTCTTCCCGGCCAACAGCGAAGGTGTGGCGGTCGACGAACTGCTCGCCGCTTTCCTGTCGCAGTACTACCTGCTGGCCGACGGCGGCCAGGCGCTGCCGGCGAATATCCTGGTGAACCAGGCCGTGGCCGACGCGGAGGCCCTCGGCGATGCACTTTCCGAGCGCGCCGGCCGCCGCATCAGCATCCGTCACGAAGTACGCGGGGAACGCAGCCGCTGGCTGCGCATGGCCGAGGAGAACGCGCGCCTGAGCATCGAGCAGCGTGCGGTGGTGGCGGCCAGCGACGGCGCGCAATGGGAAGCCTTGCGGCACGTCCTTCGCCGCGAGGAACCGTTCGAGCGCATCGAATGCTTCGATATCAGCCATACCATGGGTGAGGCCACGGTGGGCGCCTGCGTGGTGTTTGGTGGTGAAGGTCCGATCAAAACCGATTATCGTCGTTTCAACATCGAGGACGTGACGCCGGGTGACGACTACGGCGCCATGCGCCAGGCGATCGAACGGCGTTATGCAAGAGTGCAGCGGGAGGAGGGCAGGCTGCCCGACGTGCTGCTGATCGACGGCGGTACCGGCCAGGTCAGGCAGGCACAGCTTGCTCTGCAGGAACTGGGCATCAATGACGTGCTGGTGCTGGGCGTGGCCAAGGGGCCCTCGCGCAAGCCCGGGCTGGAAACCCTGATTCTCCTCGATGAGAAACGACCGTTCCGCCTGGACCACGATTCCGCGGCGCTGCACCTCATCCAGCGCATCCGCGACGAGGCGCATCGCTTTGCCATCACCGGCCACCGCCAGCGGCGCGCGCGGGCGCGCAACACTTCCGTCTTGGAAGGCGTGGAAGGGATAGGCGCCAAGAAGCGCAAGGTGCTTATCCAGCATTTTGGCGGCCTGCAGGGTGTCGCCCGCGCCGGGATCGAGGACCTGAGCAAGGTGCCGGGCATCAGCCGGGAACTGGCGCAGCGGATCTATGCGCGCTTCCATGAGCAATGAGATGGGGCCGGAACAGCCATGAGCTTGCGTCGGCCATTCAGGCTCGGGCGGCGGGATTTTTCTCACCGTGGCGGGCTTCGTGTAACATCGCCGCCATTGCAAGGTGCTGAAAGCGACATCGGCGAACCAGGATGAACATCCCCAATACCTTGACTGTGGTGCGGATTGGCCTTATTCCGGTCTTCGTGGTGGTGTTCTACCTGCCGTTCGGCTGGAGCCATCTCGCTTCCGCCATGGTGTTCACGCTGGCGGCCATCACGGACTGGCTCGACGGCTATCTGGCCAGGCGGCTCGGCCAGACGTCGGCGCTGGGGGCCTTTCTCGATCCGGTCGCCGACAAGCTGATGGTGGCAG
>CAYVOU010000215.1:0-4333 GCA_964453295.1 uncultured Gammaproteobacteria bacterium | reverse complement strand
AAGTGAGTCATAGGCAGCGTACGGGGGAACCGCGACGCGATAAGGTGCGAACCGCGTGCTTTCCGGGCCTGCGTGGCAGATGTCTGGCCGAAACATAGCGCGGATCATGTGAAGAAACCAGCCAATCTGATATAAGTACGTTTCTGCTATCTACACGCCTGATGCGAGGACATGGGACGTGGGTTCCGTAGATAAATCCGTACAGTTCGATATTCCGTTTCTCGAGGGCACGGGTAAGGCCAACCGCGCCATTGCGTCGGCGTGGGAATCCTTTGTCAGCCGGGGGAAATTCACCGGCGTGACGCCCCGCTCGGTGATTGCCCAGAGCTGGCAGCGCTGCCGGCAGCTGGGCATCAGCCCGGGCGCGGAGCGCGCGCCCACCGAAATCAGCGTCGAGGAAATCGAGTCCATCCTGGCCGGCCAGGTGCTGGGCCGGGCTGGCAAGCGTGTTCTCGATTTGTACGAGGGCCTGGTTCAGGGCTCCGACCACGTCATCGTGTTCGGGGATCGAGACGGGCGGCTGCTCTACTCGGTCGGGCAGCGGCGCGTGCTGGATCGCCTGGAACGGATCAATTTCATGCCCGGTGCCATCTGGTCGGAATCGGTGGTGGGACCGAACGGCATCGGCACGCCCATCGTGCTGGGCCGGTCGGAACTGGTGTTCGGTACCGAGCACTACTGCCAGGGGTGGCAGCCATGGGTCTGTTACGGCAGCCCGGTACGCGACCCGGAAAGCCGTGAAGTGATCGGGGCCATCGACATTACCGGCCCGGCCCGGATGGCACAGGTCGAAACCTTGGCCCTCACCGTGGCAATCGCCCAGGCGGTCGAGCAGCATCTGCAGCTTGAATGCCTGCAGTTGCGCGACCTGCTGCGATCGCGCTTCCGCGATTACGAACGGCGCTGGCCGCAGCATGGCCTGGTGTTGATCAACGGCAGCGGCCGCGTCCTGGACGCCAATGCGGCGGGCGTGCGCATATTGGGGCTGGATGCCACCGCTTTCATCAACCGCTTCCTGGGCGACGTTTCGCCGGACCTTTGGATGTGCTATCGAACCATTGAGCCCGGGGCCGTGACGGAACTGGAAATCGCACGTTCGGGCGCGGTGGCGTCCGGGCGGCGCATCAAGCTGCGCGCGGAGGCCATCATTCACGACAACCGGGTTGCCGGTGCCGTGCTGCTGGTGGCGGACATTTCCGCGGGTCCCGTGCGCGGCAACTCGGCGGCGGCCTCGAAATTCGGGTTCCACGATTTGATTGGACGATCGGAGCCTTTTCTCGGCGCCGTCAATCTTGCCAGGAAGGCTGCGGTGGACCGCGCCGGCAACCCGGTGCTGCTGCTCGGTGAGAGCGGCACGGGCAAGGAACTTTTCGCGCATTCCATCCACGCGGCGAGTCCGCGCGCACCGAAACCTTTCATCGTAATCAACTGCGGTGCCCTGCCGGCCGAACTGGCTGAAAGCGAATTGTTCGGACATGTCGAGGGCGCCTTCACGGGTGCCCGCCGCGGCGGTGCCGCGGGCAAGTTTGAAGTGGCCGACGGCGGCACGCTTTTCATGGACGAAGTCGATTCGCTGCCGCGGCACGTGCAGGCAAAGTTCCTCCGGGTGGTGGAGGAGGGAACTGTGACCCGTGTCGGTGGCAACGTCGCGACGCCGGTCAACGTCCGGGTCATCGCCGCGGCCGGCACCGGTCTGCGCGACAAAGTCGTCACCGGCGAGTTCCGGCTTGATCTGTTTCATCGCCTGGGCGTCCTGGAAATCGACCTGCCGCCGTTGTCCGAACGCGGCGCCGATGGTGACCTGCTGCTTGATCATTTCCTGGCGCGTACCTGTGCCGAAGCCGGACGCCGGCCGTTAACCGTGACCCAACCGGTCCGGGAAATCCTTCGGCGTTATCGCTGGCCCGGCAATGCGCGCGAGCTGCGTAATCTCTGTGCACGCTGGGCGGCGGTCGTGGAAGGCGAGCGGGTCGAACCTGGGCACCTGCCTGCGCACATTAAGGTGGGTTTGCAGGATCCGATCGGCACTGAAACGAACGCGGCGGCCGGACTGCATGACATGAAGGATCGGCTGATACGGCGCACGTTGGAAGAGTGCGGCGGTCACGTCGGCGAAGCCGCGCGGCGACTCGGTATCGACCGGACGACGATATACCGACGCATGAAACGGCGGACGCACCACTGAGCGGTTGCTGCCGTTGGTGCGTGCTGGGCCGGCTAGATGGTCGGTGGTTGCAAATCGCGAGTCGCAGGTTGCAAAAAGCCACACAATCCCATGCGTCAACTCCCGCTGCCTCCAATGCCCGCGTTGGGACCTGCTTGCGAGAAGAGTGTTAAGTCCGTGTTTCATTGAAGTTTCATCGCGGTTTTCGAAGCTGACGCCAGTAAACGGTGAATTTGGTATGGCTTCTGCAAAGGACGCCGGATCCCGGAATTCGACGTACTTTCATCTCGCCTTGATTCCGAGCCTGTATTTGCGGCACGGATTCAACCGTTTGCCACACCCTACTCGCCAGAGGGTTGGAGGCCGGTCAAGCGCCGGCCTCCTGTGGTTTTGTTTGACCCCTTCCGGTGAGCGCCGGCCAGGGCGGGAATTCGACGCGGTGGCACCGGCGGAAGGCGGATGCCGAAGTGGCGCGGGGCGCGACGTTGGCTGGGAAAGGGATCAAAAGACGTTATAGTATCGAGTACAGGCGCAGTACCAGAACCTTTAAACAACGACAAATCGGGGCACAGCAAGCCCGAGGGGGATTCTCCAATGACTGCCGAAAAAACTTACCCGGTTTCGCCTGAAGTCGCCGCCCACGCGCTGATCGATCAGCACGCCTACGAAGAGATGTACGCCCGCTCGATTCAGGATCCCGACGGGTTCTGGGCTGACCAGGCGGGGCGTTTTCTCACCTGGACCAAGGCCTGGAGCAAGGTGGTCCAGTCGGATTTCCACAGTGCCGACATTCGCTGGTTTGAAGGCGGCGAGCTGAACGTCTCCTACAACTGTCTTGACCGGCATCTGGAACAGCGCGGCGACCAGGTCGCCATCATCTGGGAGGCGGACGATCCCGGACACCAGCGGGAGATCACCTACCGGCAGTTGCACGAAGAGGTGTGCCGCTTCGCCAACGTGCTGAAGGCGCGCGGCGTGAAACGCGGCGACCGCGTATCGATTTATTTGCCGATGATTCCGGAAGCGGCGGTCGCCATGCTGGCCTGCACGCGCATCGGCGCGATCCATTCAGTCGTGTTCGGCGGATTCTCTCCGGATGCCTTGAAGGATCGCATCATCGATTCGGACTGCCGCGTGGTCATCACCGCCGACGAAAGCATGCGCGGCGGCCGCGCCGTGCCGCTGAAGACGAATGCGGACAAAGCGCTGGCCGAGTGCCCGAACGTACACACCATGTTCGTGGTTCGCCGCAGCGGCGGCAAGATTGCCTGGGACGAAGGCCGCGACGTCTGGTATCACGAGGCCATGGCCTCCGCGCCGGCGGAATGCGAACCGGAGTCGATGGACGCCGAAGCGCCGCTGTTCGTGCTTTACACTTCCGGATCGACCGGCAAGCCGAAGGGCGTCCTGCACACCAGCGGCGGTTACCTGCTGTATGCGGCCATGACGCACAAATACGTGTTCGACTATCACGACGGTGACATTTACTGGTGTACGGCCGACGTCGGCTGGGTGACCGGGCACTCCTACATCATCTACGGACCGCTGTGCAACGGCGCCACCACGCTCATGTTCGAAGGCGTGCCGACTTATCCTGACGCCGGCCGTTTCTGGCAGGTCGTGGACAAGCATAAGGTCAACATTTTCTATACCGCGCCGACGGCGATCCGCGCCCTGATGGCTCAGGGAGACGATTTCGTGACGCGTTACGAGCGCAAGAGCCTGCGCATACTCGGTTCGGTCGGTGAACCGATCAATCCCGAGGCCTGGGAGTGGTATCACCGCGTGGTCGGCGATCACCGCTGCCCGATTGTGGATACCTGGTGGCAGACGGAAACCGGCGGGATCCTGATCACCGCACTGCCCGGCGCGACCGTGTTGAAGCCCGGTTCAGCGACCCTCCCGTTCTTCGGCGTCGAGCCGGCACTGGTGGACGACCAGGGCCGCGAACTGGAGGGCGAGGCCACTGGCAACCTGGTGATCAAGCACTCCTGGCCCGGCCAGATGCGCACGGTCTACGGCGATCACCAGCGCTTCATCGACACGTATTTCAAGATGTACCCGGGCTATTACTTCAGCGGCGACGGCGCACATCGTGACGCCGACGGCTATTATTGGATCACCGGCCGCGTCGACGACGTCATCAACGTGTCGGGCCACCGCATGGGC
>CAYVOU010000214.1:0-4342 GCA_964453295.1 uncultured Gammaproteobacteria bacterium | reverse complement strand
TTCCATGGAATCAAGCTCCGCTGCGATCATCACCCGCAGAGTACGGGCCGGGACCGACTGCCCCGCTGAATCTGCCGCCATACCGGAACTGCGCCCTGAAGGAAAATGCGTGCATTGCTGGGAATTATAGGTCCTAGTGCAGGCAAAGCATTTTTCGTTCCGGATGCATTAGTTTAAGCTTGCTGCGATGCGCAATCCAGCTGTATCCTTACCCGGCCAAAAATAGCGTCCGCCGGCAGGTCGCTTGCTGCTCAGCGTGGATTTCCCTTCCTGAAATTCTTGGGGGACAAAATGACAAAACAGACAGTAACCATAACAGACAACGCGACAGGAAAATCCATTGAGTGCCCGGTACACAAAGGCACGTATGGCCCCCCGGTAATTGATACGAAAGGACTCTACAGCAGTCTGGGGATGTTTACTATTGACCCGGGCTTCGTAACGACTGCGAGTTGCCGCAGCGCCATTACCTACCTCGATGGCGAGCAGGGGATCCTGATGCATCGCGGCTACCCGATCGAGCAGCTCGCGGAGCACAGCAACTACCTGGAAGTGTGCTACCTGCTGCTGTACGGGGAACTGCCGACCAAGGAGCAGATGGAGGATTTCGAGACCACGGTGAAGTTCCGCAGCAACGTCCACGAGCACTTGAACCACATGTATTCGGGCTATCGCTACGATGCCCACCCGATGTCCATCATGATCGGTGTGATGGGCGCGCTGTCCTCCTATTACCACGAAGCCATGGACCTGAACGATCCGGCCGACAGGGACCTGACCGCGAAGCGCATCATCGCCAAGATGCCGACGCTGGCGGCACAGTGCCACAAGTACGCCATCGGCCATCCCTTCGTCTATCCGAACAACTCCCTGGGCTATGTCGAGAACTTCATGAACATGATGTTCTCGCATCCCATGGTCAACTACGCGCCTGACGCCCTTTCCATCCGGGCGCTGGACCTCCTGCTGATCCTGCACGCCGATCACGAACAGAATGCCAGCACCTCCACGGTGCGGTTGTCGGGCAGCGCCGAGGCGAACCCGTTTGCCTGCATCGCCGCTGGCATGGTGTCCCTCTGGGGTCGGGCCCACGGCGGCGCCAACGAGCAGGTCATCCACATGCTCAACGAGATCAAGACGCCGGACAACATTCCGAAGTACGTGGCGATGGCCAAGGACAAGACCAACAACTTCCGGCTCATGGGCTTCGGCCATCGCGTCTACAAGAACTTCGACCCGCGCGCCAAGATCATCCGCAAGGCCTGCCACGAATTGATCGAACGCATGCCTGAAAATGTGGATACGGCGCTGTTCGAAACCGCCATGAAGCTGGAAGAGATCGCCCTGCGGGACGAGTACTTTATCGAGCGCAAGCTGTATCCGAACGTCGACTTCTATTCCGGCGTCATTCTCAAGGCGCTGGGCATCCCCTTGTCCATGTTCACCGTCATCTTTGCGCTGGGGCGCTCGGTGGGCTGGATTTCCCAATGGCTGGAGCTGATGACCGATCCGGATTTCAAGATCGGCCGCCCGCGCCAGTTGTATACGGGGCAGGAAAAGCGCGAATACGTCCCGATGGACCAACGCAAGTAATCGCTTTTCAGGGCTTTTCGCGGCTCGGCGAATTCCCGCGGCGCAGCGGATTGCGGCCGCGGGCTGCGCGCCGCGATGCCAGCGGACGGCCAGTATCAGCTGAAACACGCAGCCCCGGACCGTGAAGCCGGCCGGGCAAAATCAGGAGGTTGAAGAATGAAGGCACCAGTGCGCGTGGCGGTAACCGGAGCAGCGGGACAGATTTCCTATTCTTTGTTGTTCAGGATTGCCGCAGGCGAGATGTTGGGCAAAGACCAGCCCGTGATACTGCAACTATTGGAAATCACCCCGGCACTGAAAGCGCTCGAAGGTGTGGCGATGGAATTGGACGACTGTGCCTTCCCGCTACTGCAGGGCATCCACGTCAGCGACGATCCAACGGTTGCGTTCAAGGACGTGGACTACGCCCTGCTGGTCGGCGCCAGGCCGCGCGGTCCCGGCATGGAACGCAGTGACCTGCTGGCCGCCAACGGTGGCATCTTCAAGGTTCAGGGCAAGGCTTTGAACGATCACGCCAGCCGCGACGTCAAGGTGGTGGTGGTCGGCAACCCCGCCAACACCAACGCCTGGACCGCGATGAAGAACGCGCCGGATCTAAAGCCTTCCCAGTTCACGGCAATGACCCGGCTCGACCATAATCGCGCCGTCGCCCAACTGGCGGCGAAGCTTGGCGAACCGGTGACGTCCATCAGCAGGATGACGGTGTGGGGCAACCATTCGACCACGCAGTACCCGGACACCCGCAACGTGCTGGTCAACGGCAAGGGTATCGAGGGCAAGCTCGATCAGTCCTGGCTGGAAAGCTTTTACATTCCCAAGGTGGCCAAGCGCGGCGCGGAGATCATAGGTGCCCGCGGTGCCTCCAGTGCCGCCTCGGCGGCCAATGCGGCCATCGAGCACATGCGCGACTGGGCGCTGGGCACGCCGCAAGGCGACTGGACCAGCATGGTGATCCCTAGCGACGGCAGCTACGGGATCCCCGAAGGCCTGATGTTCTCGTTCCCGGTCACCTGCAGCGGCGGCACCTACACGATCGTGCAGGACCTCGCCATCGACGAGTTCAGCAAGGGGCGCCTGCAGGCCACCCAGAAGGAACTCGAGGAAGAACGCGACGCGGTGCTCAAGCTGCTCGACTGAGCCCGTGCCGGCCGGGGTCAGCGCAGGCTGATCACCGGCCAGCGTTTCTCCAGGGCGGCCGCGCCCAGGATGGCGTCGGGGTCGACGGCGACGGGGTTCGCGACGATGCCCAACAGCGGCAGGTCGTTGTGGGAGTCGCTGTAAAACCAGCTCTCAGCAAGGTCATGCGGGTGAGTCCGCAGCCACGATTGCAGGCGTTCGACCTTGCCTGCCGCGAACGACGGCGTCCCGCAGACCTCCCCGGTATACCGCCCGGCGCGCATCTCCGGTTCCGTGGCGATCAGGTGCGGCACGCCCAGCAGATCCGCAATCGGCTCGGTCACGAAGCGATTGGTGGCCGTGATGATCACCAGGGTGTCGCCGGCGCGTCGATGACGCTCCAATAGCGGGCACGCCTTGGGCAGCAGGACCGGCCGGATCTTTTCCTTCAAGAAGACGGCCCGCCAGGCATACAGTTGGTCCGGATCGTGGGCCGCGAGGAATTTCAGCTGGAACCGGAGGTAGGCCCGGATATCGAGGGTGCCTTCGCGGTAGTCCTGAAAAAAGCGCTCGTTGCTTCTGTTGTGCGCCGCAGCATCCACCAGTCCCTGTTCCCCCAGGAATTGCCCCCAGAGCAGGTCGCTGTCACCGGCAATCAGTGTGTTATCCAGGTCGAATAGCGCCAGTGCCATAATGCGTTCCTTATAAATATCAATAACTCGCTGTATTCTCTTGAATAGCCGTGAGGCATTCCGCCGTTAACATTGCTGTTATGGACCCGTTTGTGGAAGAATTCAGGCCATGGGCGCGCCTTTGGAAAATCTGGATCTGATCGACGCGGACGGCTTTCGCCAGAATGTCGGGATCATCCTCAGCAATACTGAGCGCCGCGTTTTCTGGGCGCGTCGGCGCGGCATGGATGCCTGGCAATTTCCACAGGGTGGCATCCGCCGGGACGAGACCCCGGAAATGGCCATGTATCGGGAGTTGCAGGAGGAAGTCGGGCTGGAGGCCGTCGATGTCGAGGTGGTCGGCTGCACCCGGGACTGGTTGTTTTACCGACTCCCGAAGAGCCTGATCCGCCGGGGCAGCCGGCCGCTTTGCATTGGTCAGAAGCAGATCTGGTTTGTGCTGCGGCTGACCGGCGATGAAAGCCACGTATGCCTCGATGCCAACGACAAGCCCGAGTTCGACGCCTGGCGCTGGGTACACTACTGGCGCCCGGCGCGTGAAGTCGTTTCGTTCAAGCGTTCCGTGTACCGGCGTGCACTGCGCGAATTGGCTCCCCTGATCCTCGACTGATCCCGCCGTCGGTCAGCGCTTGCTGGCCGCAGCAGCGCGTTCCTCTATCAGTTGCTTCAATAATTGACGCGCGCCGGAATTGGCGGAGTAATGCACGAATCCGGCGGCCAGCTCCGGGCTGATATCCTTACTCGCTTTAAGCTGCGTTTCCAGAGTGTCCAGCATCGGCGCACACTTTTTCATCGCCAGATCGGCGATTTTCCGAACGTCCTTGTATTTATTGATGACGGCGTTGGCTTCCTTGTGAAGGCACATCCGGTATTTTTGTGCGCCTTCGGCCATCGTGGTCCGGTCAGCTTCGCTGAGACCGGTGCCGCTGTCGTCGTCGGCG
>CAYVOU010000213.1:0-4342 GCA_964453295.1 uncultured Gammaproteobacteria bacterium | reverse complement strand
GTCGCGATTCAGATAGTCCCAGCCGGTGTATTGGGTGAAGGCGAGCTCGACGTAATCCGCTTTGACCTCGACGGCGAGATCCAACATCGGCTTGACGTAGTCCTCTGTGAGCCGGTGGCGAACAAAGTTCAGCACCATGGGGAATTCGTATTGCTTGACCAGGCGCAGGGCCGCCAGCTTCCACTCGAAGCACTCGGTCCCGGCAATGTAATCGTTGAGCGATTTTTCGGGGGCCTGAATGCTGACCTGGATATGGTCCAGGCCGGCGTCCTTGAGCTTGCGTATGCGCGCCTCGGTCAGGCCGACGCCGGAGGTGATGAGGTTGGTGTAGAAGCCCAGTTGCCGTGCCTCGGCCACCAGTTCCTCCAGGTCCCGGCGCAGCAGCGGCTCGCCGCCGGAAAAGCCGAGCTGGACGGCACCCATGGCGCGGGCCTCGCGCAACACGCGGATCCACTCGGCGGTGGAGAGTTCGTCGCGGTACCGGGCGTAGTCCAGCGGATTGGAACAATACGGGCACTGCAGGGGACAGGCGTAGGTCAGCTCTGCCAGGAGCCATAGCGGCTTCCTGGCCAGATTTGGAACATGACCGCTACCCACCATCCCCACCCCCCCTTTTCAAGGGGTCAGACCCCTTGGAATTGCTGGTGCGCAATTGCCGCCGAAAAACAACGACCTGCGAGATCACGCGTTTCAAGGGGTCTGACCCTCTTGAAACGGTATTTGATGGGGAGGCATCTTTGGATCAGTCACGGATGTTCCAGTACGGCGGTTTCCTGTCGATATACGCGGTCCACATCGAGTCGAGCATGGTCCAGAGTACGTCGAGCTTGAACTGCAGGATATTGAGGGCGTGCTCCTGTTCGGCACGGGTCTTGAACGAGTCCAGCGTGATGTTGAGGCCGTGCACGACATCCCGCCGCGCCTCGGTCAGACGCTTGCGGAAATACTGGTAGCCTTCCGGCTTGATCCAGGGGTAGTACTCGGGCCACTTGTCGATACGTTTTTGGTGGATCTTCGGTGCGAACAGCTCGGTCAGCGAAGAACAGGCGGCTTCCTCCCAGCTCGCGCGGCGAGCGAAATTGATGTAGGCATCAACGGCGAAGCGCACACCAGGCAAGACGTATTGCTGCGACCACATCTCTTCCCGGGTCAGCCCCACCGCGTCGCCCAGGCGCAGCCAGGCTTCGATACCGCCTTCATCGCCCTCCGTGCCGTCGTGATCGATGATGCGCTGTATCCAGTGCCGGCGCACCTCGCGGTGCGGGCAATTCGACATGATTGCGGCATCCTTGACCGGGATCGCAACCTGGTAATAGAAGCGGTTGGCGACCCAGCCCTGGACGGCGGGCTTGTCCAGCTTGCCCGAGTTCATCAGCAGGTGAAACTCGTGATTGATGTGGTAGAACTTTTCCTTGTCGCGTAGCTTCTGTTCGAATTCCTCCTTCGACCAGGGTTGGCCTTCCTCGGCCACCGGTTCCGGCGAGGCAAGTTTCAGGGCACTCATCAGTGTCATATCGTGATCTCCATGCAATCGTGTGAAACCTCGATCCCCGCGCGGGTCAGCTCCGCCCGTTCGGGCGAATCCTCGTCCAGGATCGGGTTGGTATTGTTGATGTGAATCAGGATTTTTCGAGAATGGTCGAACCGCGACAGCACCTCGATCATTCCGCCGGGACCGGACTGGGGCAGATGCCCGAGTTCGCGGGAATACTTGTCGGCGATGCCCATGACCGCCATTTCGTCCTCGCGCCAGAAGGTGCCGTCGACGAGAATGCAGTCGGCCCGCGCCATGAGCGGTTCGATGTGCGGCTCGAGTTCGCCCAGACCCGGCGCGTAAAACAAGCGGCGGCCAGTCTCGAGATCTTCGATTTCGACGCCGATGGTGTCGCCTGTGTGCGGGTTGGCACGGTGCGGCGAGTACGGGGGCGCCTTGCTGATGAGCGGATAGGCGCTGAAGCGAAGGGTATCCACCCCGGGCACGGTGAACTGGCAACGCTGGTCGTCGAACCGGACCGGTTGCCAGTCGATGGTGCAGTAGTGCGACAGGACATTGAACAGTGGATTGCCCGTGGTGAGGTCCTCGTGTACCGCGTCGGTGCAATGGACACGCAGGGGGCGGTTGTTCTCGCGCAGCATCAGCAGGCCGGTGGTGTGGTCAATCTGGCTGTCAATGAGCACCACCGCGCGTATGCCGGTGTCGCGGATCGTACGCCCGGGCTGTGCGGCGGGGAGATCGTGGAGCTGGGCAAGGATGTCGGGTGATGCATTGAACAGGACCCAGTTGATCGAATCTCCGCTGACGGCAATGGAAGATTGCGTGCGGCGCCGGACATGTACCGTACCTTTACGGTACCCGTCGCAGTTGCGGCAATTGCAGTTCCATTGCGGCACGCCGCCGCCCGCTCCGGAACCAAGAATATGAATAAGCATTGTCGTGCCTTCTTGATCTGGATCAGTTTTTCATGGCTCTAAAAGTACAAAGCCCCGTGTCGATGATGGGAGGTCATCACCACCGACACAGGGCTATTTCAGCAAACGGCTGACTGCTGGAGACTGTCGTTGCAGTCCACGAGCGCGGATCGGCAGCCGTGCCGCGATCTCGCGCGAACGAATCTGTGCATTCGCCATGCCAAGCCGGGCGGGGAATCAAATGATCATTCCGCCGCAATCTCCGGCGGCTCTGAAAACAGGATGTTATCCGGGACGCTTGGAACTTGCGTCGGTGATCATCTGGCGGGGGTGGACACCGGTGGATGAGACGGACGTGGTTTCGTGAAACCAAAATAGTGGTTGCTGTTAGCCAGGATGCGTGCGGAATGAGTCCCGGGATCCGAGGGCCTTGCCTTTAAATAGTCATTCATCTCGCGCCATGCTGGATGTCAATGCACAGGCCGAGGCGGGCCGTCCCGGCGGGCGAGGCGCTAAACTTATGGCGATTACCGTTGAATTCCGTCAAACAAGGCATGCAAACTGTCGTATCCTTGGCAGCCATGAACGCTTATGACGGCAGGCGGTGTCCCGGCTTGCATTTGCGCCATGCATGAGATGGCGGTGGCGGAAGGCGTGTTGCAGGTCGTCGAGGATGCGGCACGGGGGCAGGGTTTTTCGACGGTCCGGGCATTGCGCCTGGAGATCGGCGAGCTGGCGGCCGTGGAAGTCGAGGCGTTGCGATTTTGTTTCGATGCGGTTGCCCGCGGCACCCTCGCCGAGGGCGCGCGGCTGGAAATCGTCGCCACCGCGGGGCGGGGGCGCTGCCGGCAGTGTCGGCAGGAGGTGCCGCTCAAGGCGCGCTTCGACGCCTGCCCGCTATGCGGCGGCTACCGGGTGGAGGTAACGGCGGGCGCCGAAATGCGGGTGAAGGAACTCGAGGTCGAGTAGGAGGCTGACGATATGTGCACGACCTGTGGTTGCGGAGAAGGCGAGACCCGCCTCGACGGGAACGCTTTGGCTGGGGCGCACGAACATGGCGGCGGCATGCCGCAGGTTCATGCGCACGGTCACCATCACGACCTTCATCATCCCCACGGCCACGATCTTCTGGACTACGGCCAGGGTATCGCCGGCAGCCACGCGCCGGGACTGGGCCAGGGTCGGATCGTGCAGATCGAGCGGGATATCCTTGCCGGCAACAACGCTTATGCCGGTGCCAACCGCCACCGCTTCGCGGAGCGGGGAATATTTGCGGTGAACCTGGTTTCCAGTCCGGGTTCGGGCAAGACCAGCCTGCTGGTGCGGACCATCGAGGCGCTGAAAGACCGGCTGCCGCTTGCCGTGATCGAGGGCGACCAGCAGACCAGCGAGGATGCGGCACGCATACGCGCCGCCGGCGCGCCGGCCGTGCAGATCAACACCGGCAAGGGCTGTCATCTCGATGCGCACATGGTCGGGCACGCGGTTGAGCGGCTCGCGCCGGTGGAAGACAGCCTGTTGCTGATCGAAAACGTCGGCAACCTCGTCTGCCCGGCGGCCTTCGACCTCGGTGAGGCGCACAAGGTGGTGATCCTGTCCGTGACCGAAGGCGAGGACAAGCCGCTCAAGTATCCCGACATGTTCCATGCGGCGAGCCTGATGCTGCTGAACAAGGTGGATCTGCTGCCGCATCTCGACTTCGATGTGGAACGTACGATTGAATATGCTCGCCGGATCAACCCTTCCCTTGCGGTGATCAGAACTTCGGCGGTGAGTGGCGAAGGCCTGACGGACTGGTTGCAGTGGCTGGAATCCGGCGTGCGCGGCAGTGCCGAAGGACAACGGGACGCGGCGTCGGCGGGACAGGCGGCTATCGGCGGATCCGATGCGCGCGCGGCGTCGCCCGCGGAGGGCGGCTAGACCAATGTCACCA
>CAYVOU010000212.1:0-4347 GCA_964453295.1 uncultured Gammaproteobacteria bacterium | reverse complement strand
ACTGGTTATGGAGCGGTACCGGCAGTTGAAGACCTGGTTCAAGCCGTTGGGGCTGACCGTTGATAAGGTCTCGCTGAACTCCCGGCGTGCCTGGACCTTCGAGTTGCAGGGCGGCATAAGCGTCATCGTCGGTCGGGGAAATTTCGATATGCGGGTGCAGCGCCTGCTGACGACGCTGCCGCGTTCCATCGGGCCGCACCTGAACGAGATCGCCACGATCGATCTGCGCTACACGAATGGGTTCGCGGTGATGCCGCGTGCCAACGCCGACAAAACTGCGGGTTAGGAGTCAACGACAAGATGGTCAGAAAACCGGACAAGAACCTGATCGTGGGGCTCGACATCGGCACCTCGAAGGTCGTCGCCATGGTCGGTGAGGTCAACAGCGAGGGCCAGATGGAGGTCGTCGGAATGGGCTCCCACCCGTCGCGCGGACTGAAAAAGGGCGTGGTGGTCAACATCGAGTCCACGGTCCAGTCGATCCAGCGCGCGGTCGAGGAGGCCGAACTGATGGCCGGCTGCGAGATCCGCTCAGTCTACGCAGGCATCGCCGGCGGCCACATTCGCAGTCTCAACTCCCATGGCATCGTCGCCATCCGCGACAACGAGGTGACCCAGCTGGACGTGGACCGGGTGATCGATGCCGCCCGCGCCGTGGCAATCCCGGCCGACCAGAAGATCCTGCACATCCTGCCCCAGGAGTTCGTCATCGATAACCAGGAGGGCATCCGCGATCCGATAGGCATGTCGGGCGTGCGCCTGGAGGCGAAGGTGCACATGGTGACGGGCGCGGTCAGCGCCGCGCAGAACATCGTCAAGTGCGTGCGCCGCTGCGGCCTGGAGGTGGACGACATCGTGCTGCAGCAGTTGGCTTCGGCGCAGGCGGTGCTGACCGACGACGAGAAGGATCTGGGTGTGTGCCTGGCGGACATCGGCGGCGGCACTACCGACATCGCGGTCTTCGTCAGCGGCGCCATTCATCACACCGCTGTGATTCCGATTGCGGGCGACCAGGTGACCAACGACATCGCCGTCGCCCTGCGCACGCCGACGCACCATGCCGAGGACATCAAGATCAAGTACGCCTGCGCGCTGACCCAGCTCGCCAATCCCGAGGAAACGATCGAGGTGCCCAGCGTGGGAGACCGACCGTCGCGGCGCCTGCTGCGGCAGACCCTGGCCGAGGTGGTGGAGCCGCGCTACGAGGAACTGTTTTCGCTGATCCACGCCGAGCTCAAGCGCAGCGGCTTCGAGGAGCTGATCGCCGCGGGCGTGGTGCTGACCGGTGGCGGCTCGCGCATGGAGGGTGTGATCGAACTTGCCGAGGAGGTGTTCCACATGCCGGTGCGCGCCGGCGTGCCGCAGTACGTCGCCGGCCTGGCGGACGTGGTGCGCAATCCGATTTATTCAACGGGAGTGGGGTTGTTGCTGTTCAGTCACAAGATGATGCCTTCCGGGGCTCACAGCGCACGCATGGACAGCGGCGTCAAGACAGTCTGGGAACGGATGAAGAACTGGTTCCACGGGAACTTTTAACCGACATTCAACGGTGTCAACGAGGAGGTTCTATGGCTTTTGAATTAATGGATACCGTCAATCAGAACGCAGTGATCAGAGTCATCGGCGTCGGCGGCGGCGGCGGCAATGCCGTGCAGCACATGGTGCTCGCCGGCATCGAAGGCGTGGATTTCATTTCCGCCAACACCGATGCACAGGCGCTGAAAAATTCCTCGGCACGGATGACCTTGCAGCTGGGCAAGGACATCACGAAGGGTCTGGGTGCGGGCGCAGACCCGGAGATCGGCCGGCAGGCGGCGCTTGAGGATCGTGAACGGATCGCCGACGTCCTCGAGGGCTCCGACATGGTGTTCATCACTGCCGGCATGGGGGGTGGCACTGGCACCGGCGCCGCGCCGGTGGTGGCCCAGGTCGCCAAGGACCTCGGCATCCTGACCGTGGCGGTTGTCACGCGGCCGTTTTCAATGGAAGGTCGCAAGCGCAACGAAGCGGCCAGCAAGGGGATCAAGGAACTGTCGCAATTCGTCGACTCGTTGATCACGATCCCGAACGAAAAGCTGCTGATGGTGCTCGGTCGGGATGTGAGCCTGCTGGATGCTTTCAAGGCCGCGAACGATGTCCTGCTCGGCGCCGTCCAAGGCATCGCGGACCTCATTACCCGTCCGGGCCTCATCAACGTCGACTTCGCCGACGTGCGCACGGTCATGAAGGAAATGGGCATGGCGATGATGGGTTCCGGGCGCGGCAGCGGACCTGACCGGGCGCGCATGGCCGCCGAGACCGCCATCGCCAGCCCCCTGCTCGAGGACGTCAATATTGCCGGGGCCCGCGGTATCCTGGTCAACGTTACGGCCGGTCACGACCTTAAGCTGGGCGAGCTCGACGAAGTCGGCAATACCGTCAAGAGTTTCGCCTCGGAAAACGCCACTGTGGTCGTGGGCACGGTGCTGGACACCGAGGTCAGCGATGAACTTCGCGTTACCGTGGTGGCGACCGGACTGGGTCGGGACGAGAAGGCGGCGGACGCGCCGAGCCCGGCCGCGACCATCCCCATTATGCAGGCGGTACCCCAGGTGTCGCCCAATTCGGCCGAAAACCCGGCGGCGGATGAGGTGGACTATCGGTCCTACGAGCGGCCGACTGTGCAGCGCCGCAATGTCGACCCGAAAAATCAGGCCGCCACCAACCCGAACTACCTCGACATCCCGGCCTTCCTGCGTCGGCAGGCGGACTGAATTACGGCGATTTCCAATGACTTGCACGGGACCTGGGGGTGGATAAATATGTAGCAACGCCGGTTCTTTGTTGTTATCATCCCTGACAGGAGCCCCCGCCGGGCGGCGGGGAAACGGGGGATTGATGATCAAACAGCGAACGTTAAAAAACGCCATTCGCGCGACCGGCGTAGGCCTGCATAGCGGCAAAAAAGTCTATCTGACCCTGCGACCGGCGGCACCTGACACCGGCATCGTTTTTCGACGTACCGATCTGGACCCCGTAGTGGAAATCGCCGCCCGCCCCGAAAATGTGGGCGACACTTGCCTTTCGACCAGCCTGGCGAAGGGCGAAGTGCGAATTGCGACGGTGGAGCATCTGTTGTCGGCTCTGGCCGGTCTCGGGATCGACAATGCCTACGTCGATCTAAGCGCCCCCGAAGTCCCCATCATGGACGGCAGTGCCGGTCCCTTTGTGTTCCTGATCCAGTCAGCCGGTATCCAGGAGCAGGGCGCGGCGAAGAAATTCATTCGGATCAAGCGACCGGTCACCGTCGAGGACGGCGACAAATGGGCGCGATTCGAGCCGTTCGAAGGTTTCAAGGTTTCCTTCGCGATCGACTTCGATCACCCGTTTTTCCAGCAAGCCAGCAAGTTCGCCGAAATCGATTTTTCGACCACCTCCTTCGTCAAAGAGGTCAGCCGTGCCAGGACCTTCGGGTTCATGCGCGATGTCGAGTTGCTGCGCCAGAAAAACCTGGCCCTGGGCGGAAGCCTGGCCAACGCCGTGGTGGTGGATGATTATCGCATCCTGAACGAAGACGGCCTGCGTTACGACGATGAGTTCGTCAAACACAAGATTCTTGACGCGATCGGTGATCTTTACCTGCTGGGGCACACCCTGATCGGGGCGTTCCGCGGCAATAAATCCGGTCACGAGTTGAACAATAAATTGTTGCGGACCCTGCTGGCCAACAAGCGCTCCTACGAAGTCGTCACCTTCGAGGATGAGACGTCCGCCCCCATATCGTTCGTCCAGCCCGTCGCCGCCACCTAGCGCAACGGGCGTACTGCCGGCAGCTGGAGAGCACGCCGCCGTCGCGGGCCGTTAATCAGAAGTTTTCGGGAGCGGACAAGGTCGTCAGCCCCGGGAAGAAAGACGCAGCAGCACCGACTTGAGGTCGGGGTCGTCGGTGTGGTTTGCGACGTTTTTCAAGTACGCCGCGCTGCCTTCTGAAATTGCCGGGCGCGGTGATCTTCTGGGTTCGATTGATTGTTGCGGAATGGCGACGCGAACGCGTATCCGGCGTAAGCCCGTTGTCCCGTAATCATTGTTTAGTGGTTGAAGCAGTTCGGGGACCAGGCAGCGTAAGCGTGATGCCCAGGCGGGATTGTCCGCCGCCAACACCAGGGTATCTCCGGTTAGGTTCACGACCCGGACATGCTGCCGGACAGCTTCCGGCAGGCGATGTTGCAGCCATTGATTCAGGACGTTGAGCTGTTTAGCGCGCCGGATGAGCGCGGCCATCCCTTCAGCCCGATTGACGACATCGGCGACGCGGGCTGATTGGTCTTTCGTATGATGCGCCATAAGAAGAGGGGAGGGGTTGCGGAA
>CAYVOU010000211.1:0-4347 GCA_964453295.1 uncultured Gammaproteobacteria bacterium | reverse complement strand
AACCACGCTTTTTGCCGGCCGTGCTCTGATAAGTCCTGGATGGACTTATTCAGAGCTTCCTTAACGGACGGCCGTATGAGTGCGCGGGAAAGGTCGATGCGGCGTTCCCTGCGATAAGCAATTGGCTAGCGCTTCAGGCTCAAGCGGCGTTTCCAAGCGCTGACCACCATCGCAACACGGTGTCGTTGATCTGGCGCGAAATGCGTTCCATCCATCCCGGCTGGCGACCGCAGGCGCGCGAGATACGGATGGTGAGGCGTCCTCCCTTGGTTTCGGTCTTTGCCAGCGGTTCCGACCGCGCAACCAGCCCGGACTGCGATTTGTAGACGACATACCGGCGTGTGACGTCAATATCCATGTAGGCGGACGATCCGTAGAACGTATCGGCGAGCAAGCCGTTGGCAACGCCAATCCTTCCCAATCGAAAAATGTCGAACACCACGTCCGGGGCGAGGTCGTGTGCTTGGTGGGGGCGGGCGTTTTCTTCGCTCACCGTCGAATAGCGGCCGCTCAGGCGATCCAGGCGGTAGCGGGAATCCAGCCCCAGCATCGTGCCGAGGTTTGTCCACTTCAGGAACGCTGCGTCAAGACGCCATTGGTCGCCATAAAGCGGGTAGCTGCGAACGGTACAGAAATCACCGGTGGCGAGGTAAGCGACGTAATGCTGCGGACCGGTTTGCCGGAATGACAGTTCGGCGACGGGTTGTTCCCGCGTGAAACGCGAATAGATGTAGAAGGGTGAGACGCTGAGCAGCACGGCGGCGGCCAGGCATGCCGCGATCAACAGGCGAATGCCGTTGCGCGACAAGGCCCGAATCGTGTTCAGCGTATTTCTGGACGGTGGCATGCGTTTGAGCCGGCCGGAAGCGGGATCCCCCGTGACCGCGTGCAGTATCGGCAATCAGGCGCAGCATCGCAAACGGTCCGCCTGGCGCCGATGTCGTGTGTCTCGTCCTGGGTGCCGCGAGCCATACGGCACAAATCATGCCATGCGGGGCGGCAACGGCGCCCGCCTGCAGCCGTTAAAGTCCTCAAGCCGTAGCCTATACTTTTTGTGTGCAATGTTGGAAATTGGTGTGGGATCGCGTCGTCGATCGTGACGGGGGGGAGAATACGAAACGGGTCCGACAGGGAAGGGTGCTCCATGGACGTGGCAGAACCGCTTTCTGACGATGGGACGCCGCCGGACGGTGTTCCCGGGTCATCGCCGGCGGGCTTCGCGGTGAAGCCTGAAGGTGCCGCGCGTCCTATGCAATGGCAGTCCAGACTCAAGGGTCTTGGCGAGCGCCAGCGTGCATTGGCGCTCAACATCGAAGCGCAATTTCGCCGGGTATGGGCTTTGGGACGCAACATCATCCTGAGCTGGGCGGCGGAACCCGGTGGCCTCATGCTGCTGGTGCTGCCCCATTACCAGATTATCCGTTTCGTCACCGCACACACGCTAGTGCCGTTGCGGGAGCCGGTATATTTCGGTGATCGCGCCGTGGCGGGAATGGCCTCGGGCAGCTTCGTCTCAGGCCTGCTGACCGGCAGCCGCCTCGTCAAACCGGAACGGATCGTCTCGGTTGCGAAGTTGATGGGCGTGGCGCCCGTGCGCGTGCCGCTGGCAGATCCCGAGGCGCTGCCGCAGATTGGCGTCGATATCATCGATATGCTGGTTAAGCGATACAGCATGAGCTACCGTGCCAATTGCGCCGTCGCCTTGTTCGACATCGCCAAGTTTTCGCTCTACACGCCGTTGGAGCAAATGACCCAGCTGAACAGTCTGGCGTACTCGCTAAACTCCGCGCATGCCAAGCTGATGGGCCTGCACAGTCGCATGGATATCGCCCGATCAACCACCGGTGACGGCTTTTATATCTGGAATCGGGATGACGGTCCCGATGCCAATCTGCATTTGTATCACCTCATGCAGCTGACCTTGGCGGATAACGCCATCGCCCTTGGTCACGCCAGGGGCAACAACACGGCGCCGAACCTTAAGGCGGCGTTTCACGTGGGGAGCTGCTACGAGTTCTACCAGTATGAGGCCCTGCATCCGACGCCCTACAACTACATCGTTGGCGATGTCACGATCGAGCTGGCCCGGCTCATTGCGGGGGCGATGCCCGGCCAGATCCTGGTCGGAGATTTCAGGACGCCAAGTATGCGCCAGGGGGAAGACGGGGAACCGGGTCCGCCGAGCCTGACCGCACCCAAGTTTATCCAGGATCTGCAGGGTAGCCTGTCCAATCTTCGCGGGGTCAAACTGTCCGGGGAGCATGTCGAATCGATACGTTGTTACCTGACCGGTCCGCATCTGGGCAAGGACAATTTCGACATCACCCGGCTCAAGATCACCGACAAGCACGGGTTATCCCGGATCGCGTTCAACGCCAAGGTCAATATTTATCGCGAGGGTGGCAAGACAATTTTTCTCGGGCTACGCCATGCCGACCTGGTCGAGGCCGGCGCGCAGTTTGCCTGAACCGACCCGAACAGGCAGTAGCGCCGCGATCAGGTCTGATCACCCATGATGTAATGCTGCAGCTGCTCGATGACGAATCGCTGCTCCGAGATGATGTCCTTTACGAGGTCGCCGATGGAGACCAGCCCCACCACGTTGCCGCCGTCGACCACGGGCAGGTGGCGTAGCCGGTGGTCGGTCATCAGCGCCATGCATTCCTCGTTGGTCTGATCCGGACGCACGTACAGGACCGGCGAACTCATGATGTCGCGCACCGGCGTATCCTTCGAGGACTTGCCCTTAACGATGACCTTTCGCGCATAATCCCTTTCGGTGATGATGCCGGAGATGGATCCGCCGTCCATGACCAACAGTGCGCCAATGTGCTTGTCCGCCATCTGCTTCACGGCGTCGAACACGGACGCCGAAGGGGAAATGGAATGGATCGTCTGCCCGGGTTTTGCCTTGAGAATTTCCGCGATCGGTTTCATGCATGCCGCTCCTTCCATCGGTGCCGTATGAGAAAGATTAGGAAATCCCCATGTGGTTCTCAATGCTGACCGAAGCGCGTTGCGTGCGCGCCATCAGACGGCTATCGCAACAGCAGCCATCCCGTGAGCAGTGCCCAGGCGGTTCCCTTCACCGCGAAGAACAGGATGCCGGTGGCCGCGATGCGGTGGATCCAGGCACCCCGGTCCGTCGTGTTCGGTGCCGTCGCGGCAATCACGCCGGTGGTGGCCCTTGTATTGCGCGGTGCAGCGATTCGCTTCGCATGTCGGTTGCGGTGATGCGGTCGCCGGGTGAAGCGTTCGGCATTCATGTTGGACGCTCTTTCCAGCCGGGCCCGCCGGACCGTGTTGCCGACCGCCGGGCTGACTGGTGCGGCGCGCTAATGTGTCAGGCGGCCTCGTCTTCCTTCGGGTTCAATCCCAGTCCCTTGGCAATTCCCTCGCCGTATTCGCGGTCGGACTTAGACGGGTTTTTGCAGGAAAGTTGATCGGAATGGCTTTTGCGTTTTCCTGCCTGCGGCTAGAAGATCAGCTGTGCCGGATAGCCTACGCTAGTTCCATGAGACCATCGATGGCGCCGATGGTGCCGCGGCGATCCACCGCGGCACGAACCTCACCGGAATGATGGAGAAGAATTATGAATCGCACCGAAACGCCCAAGGGGGGCATGGTTTCAGGAGGCGGGCCGTCCACACCGCGGGATTGTCGACGGTTGGCGTGCCGCGCCGGGGACGGACTGGCGGTGGACGCGGTTGAGCGCCGCCGGTTGCTGAAGCTGAGCCTGCTTGCGCTGGCATCGTGGGCATCGTGGGGGTGGATCGAGGGATTACCGGTCAGGGCGGCCGGGCAGGCGTATCCGCAGACGATTGCAGCCTTGCAGTATGCAAGGAAAAGAGAATTGCAGGCGCATCAGCGCTATGTGGAATTCGCGGCCAGGGCGAGTACGGAGGGTTACAAGGGCATTGCCTACCTGTTTATCTCCTTCGCGGCATCGGAACAGATCCATGCACGCAACTTCGAACGGATCCTGGAGGCCCTGGGCAGCAGCGGTGGTCCGAGTCCGCAGGCAATGCCGCTTTCGGATACCAAGGATAATCTGATCGTCGCGGCCAATGATGAAATCGACACGATCGACAATCTGTATCCGGATACGCTTAAACGGCTGGCGCCGGAAGGCAACACGGACGCGATCACTTATGTCCGGTACGCGCTGGCCTCGGAAAAACAGCACCGGGATATGATCCAGAAGGTGCAGCGGTATACCGAAGGATTCTTTGATCGCGTCGTCAAGGCCATCGACGAGAAGACCAGCCACTATTACGTATGCCAGGTCTGCGGATCCACGCTCAAGAAGCGGCCGCCGGAATTCTGCCCCATTTGCGGCAGTCCGGC
>CAYVOU010000210.1:0-4394 GCA_964453295.1 uncultured Gammaproteobacteria bacterium | reverse complement strand
GAAATCAAGATCACCGCTGTAAAGACTGTACTTGAGCTTGTCGCCCTTCACTTCCTCGGTAAAAACCGCCAGCCCGGCGGAATCCGGGCCGCGCTCGGTCATGCCGACCAGCATGGGCACCATGTATTTTCCGAGCGACGCCCGCATATCGGGATTCTTGATGAGCAAACCGACTATGCCACACATAATAATGACCTCCTAAAGACGGTGCGGCGGGCCCGCGGGCCGCGCCGCATCCGCATCAATAAAACTCGAGATAACGATCAACTTCCCACTGCGCCACGTGGCGCTGGTATTCCACCCATTCCATGCGCTTGAGCCTGAGGAATTCCGGTGCCAGACCCGCGCCCAGCGCTTCGCACAGGACCTTGTCGGCTTCGAGCGCATCCAGTGCTTCGTTGAGGTTCTGCGGCAAAACGCCAATCTTGTGTTTCTTCAGTTCGGCGGTGGTGAACTCGTACAGGTTCTCGTTCACCGGTTCGCCCGGGTCCAGCTTGCGCTCGATCCCGTCGAGGCCGGCGGCAATCAGGGCCGCGGTGACCAGGTAAGGATTCGACGATCCGTCGGGCAGGCGGCATTCCAGCCGGCCGTAGGGTATGCGTACCATCGTCGTGCGATTGTTGTCGCCGTAGGTGATGTATGCCGGCGCCCAGGTTGCGCCGGAAAGCGCGCGGCCCACGACGAGGCGCTTGTATGAATTCACGGACGGCGCGGCCAGGGCCGTCAGGCCGCGGGCGTGCGCGAGCAGGCCACCCATGAAGTGGTATGCCATCTGCGACAGCCCCAGGCCGCGCTTGTCCTTCGGATCGTGGAACAAGTTCTTGGTCTTCTTGTCGCCGATCGAGATGTGGAAATGCATGCCGGTGCCGGTGCGGTCGGAGAAGGGCTTGGGCATGAACGTGCAAATCATGCCGAGCTGATTTGCGATCTCGCTCGCCGCCATCTTGAAGAAAATGTAGCGATCGGCACTGGTCAGGCAGTCGCTGAAGGTGTAGTTGATTTCGAACTGGCCGTTGCCATCCTCGTGGTCGAGCTGGTAGGTGTCGATACCGACTGCCGCCAGGGCGTCATACAGCCGCCCGAGGAACTCCGAGCTGCGCGAGAGTCCCTTGAAGTCGTAGCAGGGCTTTTCCAGCGTGTCGGTGGGATCGCAGGGCGCAATCGAACCGTCCGCACCGCGGCGCAGGAGCATGAATTCCGGTTCGAGGCCCGTAAACATGGTCCAGCCCCGTGCTTTGAGCCGGTCGAGCTGCGCCTTGAGCACGTAGCGCGGATCGAGCGGGTAGGGCTTGCCGTGGACGTGGCCGTCGCAGACGATACGCGCGTATCCGGGCATCCAGGGCACCAGCGACAGGGTGGAGAGGTCGCCGACGGCCATATAGTCGGGACCATGCGGACCCATGCCCAGGCCCCAGATGGCGAAACCGGCGAACCCGGCACCGTCGGTCACGATGTCTTCCAGGTGACTGGCCGGTACCGACTTGGTCTTGGCCACGCCGTGCATATCCACGAACTGCGCCAGGATGAACTTGACCTTGTTGTCTTTCAGTAATTTCTTCGCTTCATTCAGTGTCATTGCCTGTCCCTCTTGTTTTCGCCTGTTGCCAGTTGTCATCCCGCCGCCGCCCATGAGGTGAGTCCGGCCGGTGCGGGTCCGCTATAGCCTTTATGTTTTGATCGCGTCCGGGAACATTTCCTCCACGCCCAGCACGGCACCGCCGAGTTCCTTTGCGATGCCCCGAAGCGTTTCCCAGAGATATGGCGCGTACGACCCGTCACACCAGAGTCGATAGACCGGGCCCGTTGGCAGCAGCTGCCGGACCGCGATCACGCCGACACCGGCGATGCTGGTCATGACCACGTCCGCGCTGTCGTCCTTCAATGCCTTGAAGTTGACCCCACAGACCTGCACGAGCAGTTCGGCGGCGCGCGCTCCGCCCAGCGCCATTTCGCCGTCCTGATGCAGGACGGGATAAACGCCGCGGGTGCCATACTGGAATTTCGCCGCCAGCGGCGGCACCAGCTTGCCGTGCCAGCCGTCTTCAATAAGAAATTCGCTGCTTGCAAGGCGGCAGACGATCCCGCCGTCGGCAAGTCGGGACCATTGATTGATGCCAGCCGGCGTGTCGATGCCGTTTTCCCGCAGCCAGGCCGCAGCCTGCGGACCCTTGACGCCAAACCGGCATAGGGCGCTGAGATCGCACAGCATCACCGGTGCGGAATCGTTGCCGCCGCAGGCCAGCGCAACAGGCATGTCGTTGAGCATGCCCCAGGTCGGGCGCAGTTCATGCAGTTCCGCGGCGACGGGGCTGGTGCGTTGGGCGTGTTCCATGAGCGGGCTTCCTAGAGGCGCTGACGTTCGTTTGCGGGATCGTAGAAGGGCGTGGCGATCACGGTGGCCCACAATAGCTCGCCGCCGTCGACGCGAATCGTGAAACGGCTGCCTGGCGCTTTCTTGGGCAGCGGCACGTAGGCAAGGCCGACGACGGCCCCGACCGACGGGCTGAACCCGACGCTGGTGACGCGGCCGCCGATTTCGCCGTTGACGATTACCAGATGGCATTCTTTCGGCAGTCTCCCGTCGCTCTTTTCCAGCCGGAATCCCACCAGTGCCTGCTTGCGGGGCTTGTTGGTGATGATTCGCAGGCTGCGCTGTCCGATGAAAAACGGCTTGTCCATTTTCGCCAGCGGGCCCATGCCGGCATCGAAGGGCGTCGTCAGACCGTCTGTATCCTGGCCGATGATGATGTGCCCCTTCTCCAGGCGCAGCAGCCGCTGCGCTTCGACGCCGAAGGGCCGTATGCCTTGGCTGTCGCCGGTCTTCATCAGGCTGTCCCAGACATGCTGGGCGTACTCCGACGGCACGTGGATTTCATAGCCCAGTTCACCGACGAAGCCGACTCGCATGACGCGGGCCTGGACGTTGGCCACGCGGCCTTCGCGCAGAGCGAGATAGGGAAACGTGGCGGCGGAGACGTCGAAATCGGCCAGCGGCGCCAGCACTTCGCGCGCCTTGGGGCCGGCGAGATTCACCGAGCACATGGCGCCGGTGAGATTGACGATGCCGCATTCCATCCGCCACATCGTGTTCAGGCGGGTCATCTCGCGGTAGATGGCCGCGGAGTTGGAGGTGGTGGTGGTGAAGTAGAAACAATGTTCGGAGACGCGACCCACCACGCCGTCATCGATGATGACGCCGGACTCGTCGACCATCAGGCAGTACCGCGTCGTTCCGTTCTTCATGTTGCCGTAGCGGCCGGTATAGACGCGTTCCAGGAAGGCGCCGGCGTCCGGACCGCTGATTTCGATCTTGCCCAGCGTGCCGACATCGATGAGCCCCACGCCGGTGCGCACGGCGGCGACTTCATTGAGGACGCATTCGCGCTTGGAGAGACCGCTGCGGGCATAGTATTCCGGCCGCAGCCAGGCGCCGGCCGGCATGAAGACAGCGCCGGCCTCCGTGTGCCGATGTTGCAGGGCCGTGACCCGCTCGGGATGAAAGCCGCGCCCGGCAAGATGGCCCAGTGGCACGGGATGGAAGAACGGCCGGGCGGTGGTCGTGCCGACCTCGGCGATCGGCCGGCCGGTGGCGCGCGACAGGATGCGGATCGCATTCATGTTGGAATGCTTGCCCTGGCTTGGCCCCATGCCGACCGTGGTGTAGCGTTTCATCAGTTCGATGTTGTCGTAGCCTTCCTGGACCGCGTTGAAGAAGTCCTTCAGCTGCAGGTCTTCATCGTAGTCGACGAAGTTCTTCGCCTTCGGGTGACCGAACACGGGAAAAGGATGGCTGGGTGACACGGCTTCGGCTGGCACGGTGACGTCGCGATCGCCGGCGACCCCGAGATAGGCCATCGCGGCATTCGCGGCTCTCTCGCCGTCCAGCATTTTCGACTCGGGCTGATGGATGCCGTTGACGCGGCCGGCGGCGAACACGCCCGGCGGCAGCACGTCCGGGACGAACTGTTCGACGCTGTCGTCGTAGCGCATGCGGGTACCGGCCTGGTAGAGCAGCGGTGCAGCCGGCGCCCAGCCAGTGCTCATCAGCAGGCCGTCGCATTGCAGGGTCTCACGCTGCGCCGGATCCGGTTCGCCGGCGGCATTGAGCGGGCAGACCACCGCCGCGGCGAGGTGGCCGTCGCGGTTGGGGACGGCCTCGTAAACGCAGTAGCTGCGCCGGATGCTGATGCCGGCCTTGGCGACGCGGTCGCGGAGTTCGCTGGCTTCGCCCTGCGGACGCAGGTCGAGCACGGCGACGACGCGAATGCCGTTGCGGTGCAGATCCAGCGCGGCGCGATAGGCGTCGCTGTTTGCGGCGAGTATCACGGCGGACGTCACCGGTTTGACGGCATAGCGATAGATCAGTCGCTGCGCGGCGGAGGCCAGCATGATCC
>CAYVOU010000209.1:0-4409 GCA_964453295.1 uncultured Gammaproteobacteria bacterium | reverse complement strand
CTCTGCCCGGACTTCATGGTAGTGCCGCTAGGCAGGCCAGTGCGACGGCCGAGAAGCCTGGCGTTCCCGCTGATCGTGAAATCCGTCAGCGAGGAAGCGTCGCTCGGCATTTCGCAGGCGTCCATCGTCGAGGACGACAACAAGCTGCGCGAGCGTGTCGCCTTCATGCACAACAGCGTCGGCAGCGGCGCCATCGTCGAACGCTACATAGAAGGACGCGAACTCTACATCGCCGTGCTCGGCAATCGACAGTTGCAGGTGTTTCCCGTATGGGAACTGATCATGGACAACCTGCCGGAGGAATCGCGCCGCATCGCCACACAGCGCGTCAAATGGTCTCGAAAGTACCAGAAGAAATACCAGATTGCCTCACGCGTGGCCGATGATCTGCCAGAGGGCTTGGCCGAGAAGCTGCGGCACCTGGCCAAGCGTGTCTACCGCATCCTCGGGCTCAATGGTTATGCGCGCATCGACCTCAGGCTGGACGAACAGGGCAAAGTCTACGTGCTGGAAGCCAATCCCAATCCGCAGATCGCCAAAAGCGAGGATTTCGCAGACTCCGCCGAACACGCCGGCGTCAACTACCCCACGTTACTGCAGCGTATTCTCAACGCCGGACTGAACTGGCAACCGACGGACTGGGTACGGTGGACACCGCCGTAGCCTGCCGGGAAGAACTGATCCAGGTCAAATAGCTGTCCACGGCATCCATTATGGTTTGCACAGATGTTGGGGAACCGGGAGGCGATGCAGCAGGATGTCATCATCATCGGCGCGGGGCCTGTCGGTTGCCGTGGCACTGGCCGATACCGGCCTGACCGCTACGGTAATCGAACACCTTACCCGCGACATTCTCGCCCGTCCCGCCGTGGACGGGCGCGACATCGCGTTGACCCACAGGGCAGTTGCGATCCTGCGTGCGCTGGGGATCTGGGATCGGTTCCCGGCAACTCACATCGCCCCTATCCGCGAAGCCCGGGTTATCAACGGGACTTCACCCTGCCACCTGGAAATTCGACCCCTGGCATTCGCAGCAAACCGAACTGGGCTATCTGGTTTCCAATCACATCATCCGTGAATCGGCTTTTTTAGCCGCCGCCGACCGTCGCAGCATGACCATCATCTGCGGAGCCGAGGTTGAGGAGCTCTCGAACGACGCCGAGTCCGCCCGCGTCGGGCTCATCGACGGACGCAAATTGGCCACGCCATTGCTGGTCGCCGCGGACGGCCGCTTGTCGCAGACCCGTCGCCGGTCGGGCGGCGGCGCCGAAATGCGCGACTTCGGCCGCGTGGTCATCGCCTGCCGCATGTCCCATGCGCTACCGCACCACGGCATCGCCTACGAAACGTTTCCACTATGGAGGTACCTTGGCGATGCTGCCGCTCAACGGCAACACCGCCTCTGCGGTGGTGACGATCTCCACCGACCGAAGCGATGCGTTGGTGGCAATGCCGTCGGCCGAATTCTCCGACTGGATACGCGCGCGATTCGGATCCCGGTTAGGACACGTGACGCTCATCGGGGAGCGCCACCTTTACCCCCTGGTTGCGGTGTATGCGCGTCGCTTCGCCGGTCCCAGATTCGCCCTGATTGGCGACGCCGCGGCAACGGCGCGGCTCGACATCGGTGCGATGGGAGTGCTTGGACGTTATGCGGCGGAACATCGGCGCGCCACCCTGCCGATTTATCTGGGAACCAATGCGCTGGTCGGCCTGTTCACCGACGACAGGATGCCGGCGCGGATGCCGCGCCGGGCGGTGTTTCGGATTGCTCGGCGGCTGCCGCCGCTCAAATGGGGCGTTACCCGGCAACTGACCGGGACCCGCAATTGAGCGACTGCAACCGCCGGCGGGTGGCCTAAGGAACGACCGCGACTTCCGGCGCCATGTGGTTGACAGTCGCGAAATTCTGATGCTTGCCGACGAGGCACTCCGCTGCCGCACGGACGTGTCGTGCATACATCCTGCCCAACCCGAGATACTGGCGATCGGTCATGACCGGGGTACGGCCGATGTAATAGGCCGCCTTGAGGAAGCCCATGCCGTCCTGCTCGCCGTTTCCGAACAGCATCTCCATGTCCACCTTGCTGCCCAGTACCTGATCGTAAGGCCCCCACAAACGCGGACCCGCGAAAGCACCGCCGACCATGGCATCGAGGATCACCTTGTGTTTCACGTGGTAACCGAGAGCCGTAAAGCCGTCCATCTCGTAGTAACTGAAAGTGCCGCCGCCACAACGGGCGGGGAAAGTATAGTCGTAGCGATGAATGAAGCCGCCTGCGGCGGTTTGCGGGAGAACCATGCCTCGCGTGCTGACTTCGCGGGTCAGCCCGGCGGCACGCACCGCGCGCGCCACCATGCGGATCGCCTGGGCGTCGCCGTAGGGATCCGTCACGAACCGCTTGCCCGCGTCGACCTTGTACGGGCGACCGAGGCTAGCAGGGTCGACCCGCTTGCCCGTGACCACAACCGCGTCCATGGCCTGGTTGGACTTCGCGGCCGCCCGATGCCCGGCCATATTGTTGGTATCCGCGGCTGCGGCAGCCACGGGACCGACCATGAGACTGACCAAAGCCAGGATTGGAAGCGTACGCCGCCGGTTCTTCGCGACCGGCCGGGCTGCTTCACGGCGATCCTCTTTGAGGGACAGCCCCTGCCCCGCTGCCATGCGGCGTAACGCCCGGAACACCGCAGGATCGCTCCGTTGCAGGCCCTTGCGGTGAACGACGGTCGGCCGGCCACCGATGACACAATACTGCACGTGCGTACTGCGGGTCGCGGGTGCGACCGGCATCGAGTTGAGGGGATGCTGGCGACGGGTAGGTAAAAACTGCACTGGCTGCTTGGGCGTCATCATCAGGCTCCTTTGGATCCACCGGTTTGAGGCCACCGCGAGTCACGACCCTGGGCTACGCCCCAGGGCACCCCACCGACACGGTTGCCTCCTCACAGTGTTGTCGGCCGGCGCGCGAACTTCTGAAGTGCGGTATGGCGCTGGCGTAATCAAACTGTGGACCGAGTCACATGCCGCACCAGTATGACGTTAACTATATGAAATCTATTACTTTATTATTGACTCACCTGGACCGTTAAGCCCAAGGCCCGAATAGCCGCCGCCAACGCTTCGAGTTCCGCCGCTGGCAGGCGCCGTAAAACCGGGGATTCCGGCTGCAGCGAAGGCCTGGCAAGGCCGTACAGATGCACGCCTAGCAGCCCTGCCGGGCCGGCCTCGCGCAGACATCGCAGGTAGGCATCCAGATCCTCGCGCAACGGCACCACCTCATCCCAGCCGAACACGCAGGTCTGTACCCAGGTTGGACATAACTCGGTGCAAGCCTGCAGATTGCGGACCACCGACACCGGCCTGATGGAGACATTGTTGACCCGCCGCACCCATGCCGCGCTGCCCGCATCCAGCTTGAACCAGACCTCGCCTCCAGCCGCCGCCATCCGGCGCAGGCCCGCCTGCACGCCATGGCGCTGGATCCGACTGCCGTTGGTAATCAGCCGCACCGGGATCGCCCCAAGCAGACCGTGGGACTGCAGAACATCCTGCACCGTCGCGATGACCTCTGGAAACGCACGGGCACCGGTCGGTTCGCCGTTGCCGGAGAGCGCCACGTCGACGATCCGACGGGAGTCCGCCGGCACACGGTCCCGCATAAAGCTGCCCGATTGCAATTCCGTCAGGAATCCCGCCAGTTCGCCGCGTAGCCGTTCGACGTCGACATCCGGGGGATCACCGCGCGACAGGTCCGGCACCTGGCAATAGACGCAGCGCCAGTTGCAGGCATTATTGGTGTTGAGATTGATGCCAACCGAGACGCCGCCGGCACGGCGTGAGACGACCGGGTAGACATAGCGAAGCCCGACGGCGTCGCGCCTGTGATCCTGCGTGGAAAGCATTGAGGGGGTATCGGTCATGCATGCGGCCCGGAAGCCGGCGCAGGATAACGCTTACCCGCGTACCCGGGCAATTCAATGCGGAGAATTCAACCCGTAAAGCCGATACCGCCGGCGGCGACGTCAGGTCATCTCGACCTGCGGGTAAAGGATGTGCTCCAGTTCCGCGAAGCTCTGTGCCGCACCGCCCGGCGTGATTTCCATGCCCAGGTGCCTGCCGATCTGCGTGACGGAAAAAACACCACGAAGCACACTGCGGCCTGTATCCGACTCCTGTTCGACCACCAGTGTGTGATGGCGCCCGGCCTCGCGCAGCACCATGATGGCGTCTCGAACGTGCGCGTGCTCGACATCCTCCATGTGCAGCACGGTAATTTCACTGCGAGGTGTCATCACGTGCCTTACCAGAACCCGATTGTGGGGCAGCTTCTCACTGTTGCTGGCGTTGATGGCGCGTTCACCCATGATGTCTCGAGCCGTGATAAGTCCGATGAGGATATCGTCCT
>CAYVOU010000208.1:0-4415 GCA_964453295.1 uncultured Gammaproteobacteria bacterium | reverse complement strand
AATCCTGGACTGAAAATAGAAGGCCTGCTGCGCACGATGTACGACCCCCGCAACAATCTGGCAACCCAGGTGTCGGCGCAGTTGCTGAAGCATTTTGGCGACAAGGTGTACAAGACGGTGATCCCGCGCAATATCCGCCTGGCGGAGGCGCCCAGCCACGGCCTGCCGGGCCTGCTGTACGACCGGACCTCCACGGGCGCCATCGCCTACCTGGCCCTGGCGGGTGAGATGTTGCGCAAAGACGACATGCACGAACAGCGTGTAAACTGAACCGGGACGACTCCGGGGGCGGGAACAGACATTGAAAAAGCGTGGATTGGGTCGGGGACTAGACGCCCTGCTGGGCCTCGTCTCCGAAGAAGAAGGGGCGGTGGAGGCGGCGATCGACCAGGAATTGCGCAACCTGCCGGTCGATCTCATTCAACGCGGTCGCTATCAGCCGCGTGTCGACATGCGCACCGAGACCCTGCAGGAACTGGCCGATTCCATCAAGGCCCAGGGTGTGGTGCAGCCCATCGTCGTCCGTCGCCTGGCTGAGCAGGGCCGCTTCGAGATTATCGCCGGGGAGCGGCGCTGGCGTGCCGCCCAGATCGCCGGCCTGCATGAAATTCCGGCCGTCATCCGCGATGTGACCGATCAGTCGGCGATGAGCATGGGACTCATCGAGAACATCCAGCGCGAGGAACTCAATCCGATTGAGGAAGCCACGGCGCTGGCGCGCCTCGTCAACGAATTCGAGTTGACACATCAGGAGGTTGCCGAGGCGATTGGCCGTTCGCGCGCGGCGGTGAGCAATCTCATGCGGCTGCTGGAACTGGCCGAGCCGGTCAAACGCATGGTCGAGGTCGGGGATATCGAAATGGGCCACGCCCGCGCCCTGCTGGCGCTGCCGGTGGAACAACAGCCTGCCGCCGCGAATCATGTGGTGGGGCGAGGGATGTCCGTGCGCGAAGCGGAGCGCTACGTCAAACAATGTCTTAGCGGTGGGCAGGCGCGCCCGCACGAACCGCCGGCGCCGGATCCGAACGTCCGCCAGCTCCAGGACAGCCTGTCGGAGCGGCTCTGCGCCAAAGTGCAGCTGCGCCACGGCCGCAAGGGTGCCGGCGTGCTGACCATCCACTACAATTCACTGGATGAACTCGACGGCATAATCGCGCGTATCCGTTGAGTCATTAGTCCTTGCAGATCAGGGAAGTAACGGACCTGACCCATTCCTGAACCTCCGTCGGGGCGGCACCACGCAGGTCCGCGCGCGACGCCTCAGTTGCAGATTGCATCCCGCCGACATGGTGCCGCGGTATTTTCAATTGACGGGTGAGAGGAGAAGTCAATAAAATGCGCGCCTTTGATTTTTGCGCCGCATGAACGTTCAATTCACTCACGCGAATGATCGTGCGGGTCGTCGGGCCGGGGCCATCTTCGGGGGAGTGGCGGCGGCCGCGGTCGGTATGCAATGGGCAGTCGTATTGGTGCTTGCCGCCGTCGCGTGGTGGCTGGCCGGCACCAGGAGCGCGGTTTCCTTGCTGGGCGGTGGCCTGGCGGTCGCACTCCCCAATACGTTGCTGGCACTCAGTTTGTGGCTTCGGGCACGCTTGGGCGGTTCATTATCGGCAGCGGCGTTTCTCTTCGGCGAAATCGTCAAGATTGCATTGACGCTGAGCCTGTTGATCCTGATAGCCGTCAAATTGTCACTCTCGGTGGTGTGGCTGGCGCTGATTTTCGGCGTCATCGGTGCGCTCAAGGCCCAGTGGCTGGCTTTCTGGGTAACCCGCAGGTTTTAGTGGCGGGACTGCCGGTGACGGCATGGGCCTGTTCCGCGGTGCGGGGCGGGATGACTAGATAATAAAACGATTTGCAGGCGGGTATGGCGACTGAAAACTTAGCATCACAAGCGGCGCACGGCGAACACGTACTCACGCCGTCGAGCTATATGGCTCACCATCTGACCTACCAGGCAGAACCGGTGACCTCGGGCGCGCTCGGTGCGCTGCACGTCGATACGCTAATGACCTCGCTGTTTATCGGTATCGTTGCTTTCGGCTTTATGTACTGGGTCGTGAGCGGCGCCACGGCCGGCGTGCCGAACCGTCGCCAGGCCTTCGTTGAGCTGTGCGTCGATTTCATCAACTCGCAGGTCAAGGGCATCTACCACGGCGACATCAGTTTCATCGCGCCGCTGGCGCTGACCGTGTTCGTCTGGTCGTTCCTCATGAACGCCATGGACCTGTTGCCCGTCGACATCATGAGTCGGTTCGTCTATGAAGGGATCCTGCGCCAGGAACACTGGCGCCCGGTGCCCAGCAACGACGTCAACACCACCTTCGCCCTGTCCCTGTCGGTGTGGGTGCTCATGATCTTCTACAACGTCAAGTCCAAAGGCGTGGGCGGCTGGCTGCACGAACTCGTTGCCGCGCCTTTCGGCATCAAGCCCATCTGGGCCGCGCCGGTGCTGATGATCTTCAATCTGCTGTTCAACCTGATTGAGTACGTGTCGAAACCGCTTTCACACAGCCTTCGTCTCTTCGGCAACATGTACGCCGGCGAAATCATCTTCCTGCTGCTCGGTATGTGGGCGGCGACCGGCGTGGCCGGCAGTTTCTTTTCTTCAATCCTGTCGGTCGGCTGGGCGATCTTCCACATTTTGATCATCACCCTGCAGGCGTTCATCTTCATGATGCTTACCGTGGTGTATATCGCCATGGCCCAGGAAGGTCATTAGAGAGCGGGATGCGAAGGTATTGTTTGTAGAGTTCATCATTATTTACGAGAGGAAAATCAAATGGAAAACGTGCAATTCCTGGCGATGATTCAAGCCTACACGGGCGTTGGCATCGGCCTCATCATCGGTCTCGGCGCCCTGGGTGCCTGCGTCGGCATCGGCATCATGTGCGCGAGCTTCCTGGAAGGCGCTGCCCGCCAGCCGGAACTGATGCCGCAACTGCAGGCGAAGGTCTTCCTGTTGCTTGGTCTGATTGACGCGTCGTTCATTATCGGTGTCGGTCTGGCAATGATGTTTGCGTTCGCCAACCCGCTGTTGTCCGCAGTCACCAAGTAGGCCGGCCGCGCCAATCATCCCGGAAGGGTAGAGCAGATATGAATATCAACCTGACCCTGATCGCTCAGGCGATATCGTTCGCGATCTTCATCTGGTTCACGGCCCGTTTCGTCTGGCCGCCGCTGATGAAGGCCGTCGACGAGCGCCAGAAAAAGATCGCGGACGGCCTGGCCGCGGCTGAGCAAGGCCAGATGGAACTGACTCAGGCGGAGAGCCGTGTCGAGGAACTCCTGAACGGTGCCAAGCAACAAGGCCAGGAGATCCTGGCCAGTGCCCAGAAGCGTGCCGACGAGATCGTCGAGCAGGCTAAGACCTCGGCGAAGAGCGAAGGCGAAAGGATCCTGACCGCCGCCCGGGCCGAGATAGACCAGGAGCGCTATACCGCCCGCGAGGAATTGCGCGGCCAGGTCGCCACCCTCGCCATGACTGGCGCGGAGCAGATCCTGATGCGCGAGGTCAACCCGGCGGTGCACAAGGACCTGCTGGACAAACTCGCCGCCAATCTCTAACGCCCACCTAAGGCCGACAGCGGAAAATGCAAGAAAAACTTACCATCGCCCGACCCTACGCGCGGGCTGTTTTCGAGTTTGCGCAGGCCGAAGGTGCCATGCCCGCGTGGTCGGATCTGTTGGGTCTACTGGCCAAGGTGGCCGCGGATCCGGCGATGCGCCAGGTCATCGGTGACCCCCGGGTGGAAAAGGCCAAACTCGAGGCGCTGCTGTTCGAGCTTTGCGCGCCCGCCCTCTTCGACACCGGCCGCAATTTCATCAAGGTGCTGGTTGAGGCCGAACGCCTGGAAGTCGCGCCGGAGATCAAGACGCTGTTCGAGCAGCTGCGCGCCGATGCCGGCGGTGTGGCCAAAATCGAAGTGGTCAGCGCCTTCCCGATGGACAATGACCAGATCAATCTCATCTCGGAATCGGTCAGGAACCGTCTTGGCAAGGAGGTTGAAGTGACCGCCCGCGAAGACAAGTCCCTCATCGGCGGCATTGTGGTACACATCGGTGATGCGGTGGTCGACGGGTCCGTGCGGGGCCGGCTGCAACAACTTGCCAGCGAGATGGCCTGATTATCAAGAATTCGAGCAATGACGGGGGCGTTGGACCCCAGAGGATGAACCATGCAGATCAGCGCGACAGAAATCAGTGAACTGATTAAAAAGAAGATCAAGGACTTCGATTTGGCGACCGAGGCCCGTACGGAAGGCACCGTGGTCAGCCTCTCCGATGGCATCGCCCGCATTCACGGGCTGTCCGACGTGATGGCCGGGGAAATGATCGAATTTCCGGGCAACACCTACGGTCTGGCGCTGAACCTGGAGCAGGATTCGGTCGGCGCGGTGATCATGGGCGCCTACGAG
>CAYVOU010000207.1:0-4430 GCA_964453295.1 uncultured Gammaproteobacteria bacterium | reverse complement strand
TCGGGACGGCGGTTGGGCTTCTCGATCGCATGCTTGCCCGTGCGCAGGCCGGCGACTGGGATCAGGTCGCGAGCCTGGAACGCGATCGCCAGCCGTTGATGGCGGCGCTGGAGTCGAAGTATCCGCCGGGAACGCTTGCCTTCGGGTCGCGGGCCGGCCTTGAGCGCCTGCAGCAGGCGCATGCCCGAATTATCGAACTGGGTGAGGCTGCGCGCGGACACTTGCGGGTGTCGCTGCGCCAGATCAACAAGGGCCGCAAGGCGCAGCAGCTTTACGAAGGCGATTGAGCGTGCAGCCATCCTTGGCCGAAAGCGGATTCGACACCGCGGCCCATGGTCTGAGCTTTCGTTCCCTGCTTCCAATCAGCTGGCGGCTCGTCGATACCGCCGGCAGTCCGGGCGCCGGGGCCGATCTCCGCAATCTCGACGTCGTTTCCAAGCTCATGGCGATCGAAAACGGTGCCGCCGACAGCGGCCCGGTAGAGCAGGAATGCTCCACTGACATCCGTCGTCTGCACCTCAAGATGGATTTCCTCATCGGCCTGGTTTCCGACCTGATTGCCGGTAACGCCCCGCAGCCGGAAGCGCGACAGGTCATGGTCTGTCCGGATTCTGTGGAATGGTATGACCGGGAACCGCCGGAAACCGGTGCCGAGATCGAGGTCGCGCTTTATCTGAGCGCGAAATACCCTTTGCCGCTTCGGCTGCGCGCGACCGTTGAGTGCGTGGTGAAAGCCGGTGAACAATGGATGGTGTCGGCCACCTGGGCCACGATGATGGCCGATCTCGCCGAGGCCTTCGAGCGCCTGATCTTTCTTCATCACCGTCGAGAGGTTGCCAGGGCGGCCTCTGCCCCCGGCACGCCGCCGGCGCAGGAAGCCTAGGCGCCGGCCCGGCGATCCCTTTACGCGGCGCGATCTGTCGCGGCGGCCCCGGCCGTTACTCCCCCGGTTGTTCTCTCCTCAAACCGTGATGGCCATCACGGCGACAATTTTTTGACATCGTCCCGATGAATTGCTTAACTAGGGACAATTCTCGCTGTTTCAAAACTATAGCCCGCCACCCGAAAGCGGGCAGGGTAGACGATGCAAAACTCAAGGGTGTTGATATACGAAGTGGATCCTGAGGCTCGCCGCCAGGTCACGGCGACGATGGAGTTCCTTGAGTACGAGTCGGTTCCGGTCGAATGCCTCGACGATCTCGGCAAACACCTCAATACCGCGTCATCCACAATTGAACTCATCATGGTGGGTGGCTGCGGCGACGATACTGCGGGCGAGGTATTGAGTCGGATCCGGGCGCTGGACGCCCATATCCCTGTCGTGTTGATGAACGATCCTGCCAAGGGCAAGGTGCCGGCGGAACTGGAATCGAATGTCATCGATGTTGTGGAAATCCCCCTGCGCGCACGGCGGATGAATTCGGCGCTGCAAAAAGTGCAGACGTATCGCGAGAACCGCCACCAGGGCGGACAGCCGCGCTCACTGGAGTTGTTCCGCAACCTGGTCGGTTCGAGCGCCGGCATCCAGCGGGTCCGGAAGATGATCGAAATGGTTGCCGGCTCGGATGCCAACGTGCTGATCGTCGGTGAGTCCGGCACTGGCAAGGAAGTGGTGGCGCGCCACATCCATTACCACTCGCCGCGCCGCAACAAGCCCTTCGTCCCTGTAAACTGCGGGGCAATCCCTCCTGATTTGCTCGAAAGCGAGTTGTTCGGTCACGAAAAAGGGGCCTTCACCGGAGCGATATCGGCCCGGCAGGGTCGCTTTGAGATGGCCGACGGCGGGACGCTGTTCCTGGACGAGATCGGCGACATGAGTTTGTCGATGCAGGTCAAGCTGCTGCGCGTCCTGCAGGAACGGGAGTTCGAGCGGGTTGGCAGCAACAAGAGCATTACGGTCAACGTGCGGATCATTGCCGCCACCCATGTGGACCTGGAAAAGGCGATCGAAAGCGGCCGATTCCGCGAAGACCTTTTTTACCGCCTCAACGTGTTCCCGATCGAGACGCCGGCGCTGCGCGAGCGGGCCGAAGACCTGCCGTTGCTGGTCAACGACCTGATCGAGCGTATCGCCCACGAGGGCCAGGGCACGATCAGGCTGACGCCATTGGCGATACGTTCGCTGAGCGAATACATGTGGCCCGGCAACGTTCGGGAACTCGCCAACCTGATCGAACGACTCGCGATCCTCTACCCCAACGGCGTCGTGGATATACAGGATTTGCCGCAGAAATATCAGGCCGAGGAACTGCTGTCCCTGCCGCCGGCCGAAGCGCCGGGCGCGGGCACGGGAGAGCCGGCGCCGGTGGTGCGGCTGCCCCGTTCCGGCCTCGATCTGAAGGAACATCTGAACAACCTTGAGTACAACCTCATCCTGCAGGCCTTGCAGGAATCCAACTGGGTCGTGGCCCATGCGGCCAAGCGGCTGATGATGGGGCGGACCACGCTCGTGGAAAAGATGCGCAAGTTCGGCCTGCAGCGCGACGACGACGCGGCGGGAATTTGACGGCTTCGTTCCTCCGCCCTTTGCCCTCAGGGCGCCAGCTTCCACTCCGGAGAATCTGGTAACCATCTAATAAATAACTATTTTAGTTTCCTCTCCGACAAATTCTGCCGGGCAGGTCCCCCTCCGTAATTCGCGCCTTCCCCCAGTGGCATAGTCCTTGCTGCCACCCCTTCCACGGAACCCACAACACGGTTTATTGACCCTTGATGCGAATGCAGGCGATGCAGTCCTCCAACGCCACAGAGCAGGAATTAACCGCGCCCGACACCGAGGCGCTACGCGTGGCGTTCAGGCATTTCGAACAGGTATCCGTGGACCTCGCGGATTCCTATCGCCAGCTCGAAGGCCGTGTCGTCGAATTGACCCGGGAGCTTGAGGCGGCGCGCAGCGAGCGCATGCTGCAACTGGCGGAAACCGAGAGACTGGCCGCCCGTCTGAAGAACCTGCTCGAGGCACTTCCCGCGGGCGTGATCGTGCTCGATGGCGAAGGCCGGATCCGCGAGTTCAATCCCGTGGCGCTCGAATTGTTGGGGCCGCTGCAAGTCGCGGAGCTGTGGCGCGAAGTCGCGGCGCGGACCTTCGCGCCAAAGTGGGATGACGGACACGACATCAGTCTGAAAAGCGGCCGGCGCGTCAATCTTTCCACCCAGGCGCTGCGCGGCGAGCCGGGACAGATCCTGCTTTTCAAGGACGTTACCGAGACCCGCACACTGCAGGACCAGCTTTCACGTCACAAGCGACTGGCCTCGATGGGTGAAATGGCCGCCGCACTCGCGCACCAGGTGCGCACGCCGTTGTCGTCGGCGATCCTGCACCTCTCCAACCTGCGCCGGCCGCAGCTCGATGAGACGCTTCGCACGCGTTTGTCGCAGCAGGCACTGGACCGCCTTAAACACCTGGAGCGGCTGGTGGCCGATATGCTTCTGTTCGCCCGCGGCGGCGCTTTCGACGCGGCTGAAATGACCGTCGACGTGTTGCTGGAAGGCCTGCGCGCCGACCTGAAGCTGCTACCCGCGGAGTTCGAGGTCGATTTCGAGAACCATGCCGGCCAATGCCGGATCCGCGCCAACCGCGACGCCCTGCTCAGCGCCTTGCGCAACCTGATCGAGAACGCCGCTCACGCCTGCGAAGGACAAGGCCACATGGTGATCACGGCGAATGCCGAAGTGGGTGAACGTCTCACGATCCGATTTAGCGATGATGGGCCGGGGATCCCTGCCGAGGCGCGGGAGACGATTTTTGAGCCGTTTTTTACCACGCGCTCCCAGGGCACCGGTCTCGGTTTGGCCGTCACCCAATCGGTGCTCCGCGCCCACGGCGGCGAGATCGAACTCGAACCGCAATCCGGTGCCGGCACCGTTTTCACGGTAAGCATGCCCTGCCGGGTTGGTGGGGATGCCGAAGGCGCCGAGTGAAGCGCCAGGCGCCACGGCTGAACGCAACACGAGGAAGCGAGCGATGACCACGACAGTGCTGGTAGTTGAAGACGATCAGTCCCTGCGCGACGCGCTCGGCATGACATTGGAACTGGGCGGGTTCCAGGTCCACGGTGCCGCTGACGGTTATGCCGCCCTGGATGTGCTCGCCGAGCACGAGATTGACCTGGTGGTCAGCGACGTGCAGATGCGCAAGATGGACGGCCACACGCTGCTTCGGCAAATCAAGGCGCAGCGTGCCGATCTTCCCGTGCTGATGATGACCGCGTACGGCACTATCCAGAACGCCGTTCAGGCCATGCACGACGGCGCCGCGGATTACCTGGTGAAACCCTTCGAGGCCGAAGTGCTGGTCGCGAAGGTCAGCGAACTGCTCGGCGCACGCGGTGCCGCCCGCAAGGACGACGCCGAGGGTATCGTCACCGCCGACCCGCGCATGCAGGAAGTCATGAGCGTTGCCCGCCGGGTTGCCGCCTCCGACGCCACCG
>CAYVOU010000206.1:0-4446 GCA_964453295.1 uncultured Gammaproteobacteria bacterium | reverse complement strand
CCAAGGCGATGCACGGTGCGGGTGATCCCATGCTTCATGAGTGCCTCGCCAAAATTGAGTAAGTACCCGAGCCTCGTGTTGGTAAGCCGCAAGTATGTTAGGAGTTGCTTCTTGTGCGCGTTGTTGATCCTTTCGACACACTTGAGTTCGACGATAACCTTGTTTTCGACGAGGATGTCAGCCCGAAAGCCCTCTTCAAACTTGAGACCTTGGTACTCGACCGGGATGGCGAGCTGCCGTCCGACCTGTAAACCGCTTCGTCGAAGCTCATGCGCAACGACCACCTCATAGACCGTTTCCAGCAGACCGGGGCCAAGCTCCTGGCGGACCCGCACCGCAACGTCAACGATCTCCGTCCCAATCTCGTCTTCCGTCATGCTTCCCATTCCCTTGGCGTTCCTGGCGTCTTGGCGAGAACACGGAAAATTCGCGGACGAGCCTTTTAGACCTGTCGAACGGCCCCGGAAGCGCTGACGCCGCCGGTCTTACATCGCGGTGAGATTGGCGTAGGCGGCGACCAGCCATTTGGTGCCTGCGCGCTCGAAGTTCACCTGCACCCGCGCATGCGCGCCCTGCCCCTCCATGTGCAGCACCACCCCTTCGCCGAAGGTCGAATGACGCACGCGCTGGCCCAGGTTCAGGCCGCCCTCGGCGCTGCCGGCAGCCGCGGCAGCGCCGGCGTACATAGGCTGGCTGACGCGGCCGCCCAGGCGCACTTCGCTGATCAATTCCGACGGCAGTTCCTGCAGGAAGCGCGACGGGCGCGGGTACAGGTCGTTGCCGTGCAGTCTGCGACTTTCGGCAAAGGTCAGCGTCAATTTTTCGCGGGCCCGGGTGATCCCGACGTAGCAGAGCCGGCGTTCCTCCTCGATCTGGGAGGGATCGTCGCTGGAACGCTGGTGCGGGAACAGCCCTTCTTCCATACCAACCAGGAACACCAGAGGAAACTCCAGTCCCTTGGCGGAATGCAGCGTCATCAACTGCACGCAGTCCTCGTGCGCCGCGGCCTGACCTTCGCCCGCCTCCAGCGCGGCATGGGCGAGAAAGGCCGACAACGGCGTCATACCCTCCTCCACCGTGCCGCCGGACTCGAACTCGCGGGCGGCGGTCACCAGTTCGTCGAGGTTCTCGATGCGTTCCTCGCCGCGCCCGTCGCGCGCATTGCGGTAATGCTCTGGCAGGCGGCTGCCGCGGATCACCGCATCCATGGTCTCGCCCAGCGGCAGATCCGCGGTTTCCTGCGCCAGGCGCTCGATGCGGCGCATGAAATCCGCCAGCGAGGCGCCGGCGCGGGCGCTCAGTTCCTTGTGGGCAACGGCGCGCTGCGCCGCTTTCCAGAGAGAACCATTTTCCTCCCGCGCCGTTCGCCGCAGCACGTCGACGCTGCGATCGCCGATGCCCCGCTGCGGCAGGTTCACCACCCGCTCGAAGGCGGCATCATCGTCGCGATAAGCGACCAGCCGCAGATAGGCCAGCGCGTCCTTGATCTCGGCGCGCTCGTAAAAGCGGAAACCACCGTAGACGCGGTAAGGCAGGCGGGCATCGCGCAGAGCGTCTTCGAACACGCGCGACTGCGCGCTGGTACGGTAGAGGATAGCGGTTTCGTCGAGACGGTCGCCCTGTTCCTGCCAGCGTTCGATCTGCTCGGTACAGAATCGTGCCTCTTCACGATCGTTGAAGGCACGGTAGAGTTCGATAGCCTCGCCGTCGACCTGTTCGGTCCACAATTCTTTGCCCAGGCGAGCCTGATTCTGGCGGATCAGGGCATTGGCGGCGCGCAGGATGGTGCCGGTGGATCGGTAGTTCTGCTCCAGCCGGACCAGCTGGCTGGGCGCGAAGTCGCTGGCGAAGCGCTGCATGTTCTCGACCTGGGCGCCACGCCAACTGTAGATCGACTGATCGTCGTCACCCACCACGAACAAACTGCCCTCGCGACCCACGACGTGGCGCAGCCAGGCGTATTGGATGGCGTTGGTGTCCTGGAACTCGTCGACGAGCACGTGGCGGAACCGGCGCTGATAGTGGGCCAGCAGCTCCTTGTTGTCGCGCCAGAGCTCCAGCGATCGCAGCAACAGCTCGGCAAAATCGACCATGCCGCTGCGCTCGCAGGTTTCCTCGTAAGCGCGATAGATGCGCTGCATCTGCTCGGTTACCTCGTCACCCTCGGCCTGGATGTGGCCGGCACGCACACCCTCGTCCTTGCGGGCGTTGATGTACCATTGCGCCTCGCGCGCCGGCCAGCGCGCCTCGTCAAGATCCATGGCGCGTATCACCCGTTTGATCGTGCGCAGCTGGTCGTCACTGTCGAGGATCTGGAAATTTTCCGGCAGGCCCGCCTCGCGGGCGTGGTAGCGCAACAGCCGGTGGGCGATGCCGTGGAAGGTCCCCACCCACATGCCGCCGGCGGGAATGCCCAGCAGCGATTCGATGCGGCCGCGCATCTGGGCCGCCGCCTTGTTGGTGAAGGTCACCGCCAGAATGCCTTGCGGACTGGCCTGGCCGGTCGCCACATACCAGGCGATGCGGTGGACCAGCACGCGCGTCTTGCCGCTGCCGGCGCCCGCGAGCACCAGGATATTGCCGTGTTCGGCGGCGACCGCCTCGCGTTGCGCCGTATTCAGGGGGTCGAGTATCGGAGTCACATCCATGCGCGGATTGTACTGACCGGCGCCGGCGATTGCAGCCGTCATCGGCGCCGGACTGCGGTAACCATGCGGTACAATTGCGGTCAAAGGAAACCAATATGTCAAACAACAGCTTCGACCCCATCGCCGCCCGTCCGCAGACTCTGGAAACCCTCACCCGCGTCCTCAAGATCGCCAGGGAACTTGGCGCCACCGCTGCCGAGACCGCCGTCGGCCAGAGCAGCGGACTGTCGGTGACGGTACGCCTGGGGGAACTGGAAACGGTGCAGCACAATCGCGACAAGGGCTTGAGCATCACCGTCTACGACGGCCTGCGCAAAGGCACTTCCAGCACCTCCGATTTCTCCGACAAGGCCATCCGGGAAAGCGTCGACGCGGCGCTGGCCATCGCCCGCCACGGCGGCGAGGACCGTTACGCCGGCCTGGCCGATCCGGCGTTGCTTGCCGCCGAGGTGCCGGACCTGGATCTCTATCACCCCTGGGATCTTTCCGTGGAAGCGGCAACGGCCATGGCCATCGAGTGCGAAGCCGCCGCGCGCGGGCAGGATCGCCGCATCACCAATTCCGAGGGGGCGACCATCGGCAGCAACAGCGGCATCCATGGCTATGCCAACAGCAACGGTTTCCTCGGTGCCTGGACCAGCAGCATGCATCGCCTGAGCTGTGCCGTGATCGGGAGCGACGGCGACGGCATGCAGCAGGATTACGGCTACAGCGTTTCGCGCCGCGCCGACGCCTTGCGCTCGCCTGCCGAGATCGGAACGGAAGCGGCCGAACGGACGGTCAGGCGCCTGGGCGCGCGCAAGGTCGAAACCGCTTCGGTGCCGGTGATCTTCGAGGCCCGGGTCGCGGCCAGCCTGTTCGGCCACTTCATCGGCGCCATCTCCGGCGGCAGCCTCTACCGGCACAGTTCCTTCCTGCTGGACCAACTGGGCGAAAGCGTATTCCCGGCCTGGCTCACCCTCGACGAACGGCCGTTCCTGCCGCAGGCACTGGCCAGCCGTCCCTTCGACGCCGACGGCGTCGCGCCGCGAGAACACGCCCTGGTGCAGGACGGCGTGTTGAAGAGCTATGTGCTGAGCGCCTATTCCGCGCGCCGGCTGGGCATGGAAACCACCGGCAATGCCAGCGGCGTCAGCAACCTGATCGTCAGCCACGGCGAACAGGACCTGAAGGATCTGCTGCGTCAGATGGGCCGCGGCATGCTGGTGACCGATCTCATGGGCTTCGGCGCCAACATCGTCACCGGCGATTATTCACGCGGCGCCAACGGCTTCTGGGTGGAAAACGGCGAGATTGTCCACCCTGTGGAGGAAGTGACGATAGCCGGCAACCTGAAAGACATGTTCCGATCCATCGTCGCCGTGGGCAGTGACATCGATCCCAATCACAGCCTGCGCACCGGCTCGGTGTTGGTCGACGGCATGACCGTCGCCGGCAAGTAGCTAGACCGCTCCTGGTCAGGGCGGAAAGCGGTTCCAGGCGTTCAATGCGGCGATCTTATAAGCCTCGGCCAGGGTCGGATAGTTGAAAACGGTGTCGACGAAATAATCGACCGTGCCACCGAAGGCGAGCACCGCCTGACCGATATGGATCAGCTCGGTCGCGCCTTCGCCGACGATGTGCACACCGATCAGCTTGCGGTCGTCGATGCAGAAGATGAGCTTCAGTATGCCCTCGCGCAGGCCGAGGATCTGGCCGCGGGAGGTTTCGCGGAATCTCGCCACGCCGATTTCGTGCCGGATCCCTTCCTTGACCACTTCCTCTTCGGTCTTGCCTATCACGCTCATCTCCGGCACCG
>CAYVOU010000205.1:0-4447 GCA_964453295.1 uncultured Gammaproteobacteria bacterium | reverse complement strand
GGCCCGCTCGACGCGGCAGCGGGTGCGCACCATCTTCTGCAGGGCGTCCGCGGTGCGCTGCGCGGCGCGCTCCTGGAACGCGCCGATCAGGCTGTTGATGACGACGACGAAAAGAATGAAACCGGTGTCGGACCAGTCCCGCAGCGCGATGGAAGCCGCGGCGGCGGCGAGCAGGATGTAGATGACCGGATCGCGCAGCTGGCGCAGCAGGATGCGCGCAAAGCCGGGCGGTGCCTGCCTGGGCAGCACATTCGGTCCGAACCGGGCGAGGCGGGCACCGACCTCCTCGCCGGACAGTCCATGCCGGGAGGTTTCCAGATGCGCCAGCACCTCGTCCGACGACAATGCGTGGGCGGCTGCGGGCAATCGAACCATGGGCCCATGCTAGCGGATTACGTACGATCTGACTTGCGCCGGGTCAATTGCCATCGGCGGCACGTCTGCACGCCGCATCGCGTGCCGTGGCGCACGCGACGCTCTCGATTGCTTGTGCGTGTATTGTCGGGAAGCGGAACACAAGGGTTTCCGACGAGGCCGCGGTGCGGGGCTTTCCCTGTCATATGGCTGACACAACCGTGTCATAAAGTCCGGCGCCATGTGGAACGCATCGAAAAGCCGGCTTCAGTCCGGATTCACTCTGATCGAAGTGATGGTCGTTGTCGTGATCCTGGGGATACTCGCCGCCATCATCGTGCCGAGGGTGATGGGTCGCCCCGACGAAGCCCGGGTGGTTCGCGCCCAGCAGGACATTCGCGCGCTCGAAGCGGCGCTGGGCTTGTACAAGCTGGATAATCTCGAGTTCCCTACCACCGACCAGGGGCTGCAGGCGCTGGTGACCCGGCCAAATGATCTGAAGTCGGGCGCCCATTGGAAGGAAGGCGGTTACCTCGACCGTCTGCCCAAGGACCCCTGGGGCAACGATTACGTCTACCTGCGGCCGGGTTCGCACGGCGAATACGATCTCTATTCTCTAGGCGCCGATCACGCGCCCGGCGGCGACGGTGTCAATGCCGACATCGGCAACTGGAACCTGAACTAGCCCGCGCGGCGATGGTACCAGCACCATGGGGCGGCACCCGCCATCATCCGCAAGGCCTTCGACATTCGCGCGACGGAGGGCGCAGTTCGGGTTCACCCTGATCGAGTTGCTGGTGGTGCTCTTCATCATGGCCACCATGGCCGGCTTCGCCTTGCTGGCGCTGGGAGACGCCGGGCGCGGCGACAAGCTGAATGCAGAGGCGGCACGGCTGCAAGATGCATTGCAGCTGGCATCGGAAGAGGCGGAAATGCGCGGCAGCGCCGTCGGCGCCAGCATCGGGCCCGATCGTTATCAATTCAGCATCTGGACGCACGACCGGTGGCAGGCTTTGGACCGCGACTCGATACTGCGGACGCATGCACTGCCGGATGGGATGGAGCTTTCGCTGGAAAAGCCCGCCCCGGCCGCAAAAAATCCGAATGACAGCCGGGCGCCGGATCTCATCTTTTACACCAGCGGTGAGAGCACGCCTTTTCAGATCCGTCTCGCGGATGGCGATGCCACCGGGCATTACGAAGTCAGCGGTAACGGGTACGGGGTTTTCTCCCTGGCCCAGAAGTTGGATCGGCCATGATCGCGGGACAGCCGAAGCATGCCTCACGTGCGGACGGCTTCACGTTGCTGGAAGTGCTGGTGGCGATGGCCATACTCGCGATTGCCCTGGGTGCGGCACTGGCGACGACGGAGAGCAGCGCCCGCAGTGCCGACGCCGTGACCGGTCGGTTGTTGTCGCATTGGGTGGCGATGAACCAGATAGCCGAGGTGCAACTCGGCTTAAAGCCGATTAACGGCGATCGCGTCACCGGATCGGAGGACATGGCGGGCCGCCATTTTCTCTGGGAAGGAAAGGTGACTGCCACCGCCGATGCGCATGTGCGCAAGCTGGTGATGAAGGTGCGTGACGGGACCCGTGGTCCCGTACTGGCCCGGCTTACCGCCTATCTCGGCGTACAGAAGTGATGCGGGGAGGGCGCCTGGAGGTGGTGATCGGCAGGAATCGACAGGCGGGTTTCACCCTGCTTGAGCTGCTGGTGGCGCTGCTGGTGTTTTCCGTATTGGCGACGATGGCCTACGGGGGACTGAGCGCCGTGCTGCGCGGTCGTGAACAAATCGAACAGGCCACGGCCAAGCTTGGCGGCCTGCAGATACTGTTCCGGGTGCTGGAACGCGATCTCGCGCAAACGCTGCCGCGCGGTTACCGCGACAGTCTGGGTAGCCGCCAGATTGCCTTTGCGGGCGGCGCCGGTCACGACGATTTGCTCGAGTTCACGACGGGTGGGAATCCGGACCCGCTGCGTCCGCAAGCGCCCGACCCAGTGCGCATCGACTATCGTCTGGCCAACGGTGTGCTGACGCGGCGTATCTGGCCGGTGCTGGATCGCACCCAGCAGACCACCGCCGCCGCCGTGCCGTTGCTGACCGGCGTCGCCGCGGTGCGCGTTCGGTTTTTGGACGTCGCCTGGCGCGACACGTGGCCGCCGCCGGTGCCAAGCGGCCTGCGCCTGCCGCGCGCCGTCGAATTCATCCTGACGCTGGACGACGGCAAGACATTCCGGCGCCTGATGCTGACAGGGGGGAGCTGAAATGAGCCGACGCGAATCCGGATGCCGCAAGGCCTCGCAAGGCACCGCGCTGATCATGGCCATGATCGTCGTCATGCTCGCGACCGGGGCGGCGGTGGCGATGGCGTCCCGCCGGCAGCTCGATCTGCGTCGCCTGGAAAATACCGAGCTGTATGACGAGGCCCTGTTGCAGGTTGGCGGCATCGAGCTTTGGGGGCGGGGCGTGATTGGCGGACTGGGCGGCAAGAGCCGCCTCGTGACCGCCGCCATGGTCGACCGCGAGGCATTCAATGCCAAGCTGGACAACGGCCGGCTGTCGGCTCGCCTGGTGGACCTGAGCGGGCGTTTCAATCTCAACAACCTGATCCGAGACGGCAAGGTCAGCACGCTGGACCTGCAGCGTTTCGAACGGCTCCTGAGACTCTTGAATATCGACCCGGGTATTGCCGCCGCTGTCCTCGACTGGGAGGACCCCGATGCTTCGCCCCGTCCAGGCGGCGCCGAGGACGACTACTATTCGCGCCTCGATCCGCCCTACCGTGCGGCGAACCAGCCGTTCGCCGACGTGCGGGAACTGCGGCGCGTGCGCGGCGTCACCGACGCGGTTTATCAACGCCTCGAGGCGGTGGTGACCGCGCTGCCGGGCTACACCGACATCAATATTAATACGGCGCCAGCGCCGGTAATAGAAAGTCTTGCCGACAACGTCGGCGTACAGCTGGCGGATGCGATTGTCGACCGCCAGGCTCGCGGCGGTTTTGAAACGCTTGGTGCATTGCTTGGCATGTTCCCGAAGGGCGGCGCGAGCCTCTCTACCGGCGGGTTGGCGCTACGTGGCAGCTATTTCGAAGTCCGCGGCAGAATCGAGATTGGGCGCGTGCGCATGGCGGTCAGTTCCGTATTGGCCGTCACGACCGGGGGATCGGCGCGCTTGATGCGGCGACGCTTGAGCGAGGTGACCGATGGATGAACTGCTGCTGTTGCGGCCGGGCGCCGACCCGGACCAATGGGAGTGGGCCGTGGCCGCCGCGGACGGTAAGTTGTCTCGCGGTGGCAACGATACGGCAGCAGCGATCAGCGGCGAAGCCGCCGGGCGGGAAACGATCCTGTTGCTGCCCGGCACCGACGTCAGGCTGGAATCGGTCGACGCGCCACCTGCCAAGGGCAACGAACTGCGTACGGCGGTTGCCTACCTACTCGAGGAACAACTTTGCGAGCGCGTCGAGGATTTGCATTTCGCGATCGGCGGTCGCAATCAGGCGGGGCGGCTGGCGGTGGCAATCGTCGGGCGCGCGTTGATGCGCTCATGGCTGGAACCTCTTCGGGAACAGGGCATCCGGCCTTCCCTGGCAATCTCGGAAGCGCTCGCCCTGCCAATGGGCGAGGACACGCCCGCAATGGCGATCGCAGACGGCCTGGTCCTGGTGCGTTATGGAAAAGACGGTGGCTGCGCCATCGAGCCGGAATTTGCGGCGGACGCCGTGCGCGCGCTGCTTGACCCCGGCAACGATCAGGACGATTCCCATTTGTGCCTGTGGCCGGTTGAGCCGCAGGAATTCCCGGCGCCGCTGCTTGGGCGGCTTCGCGACGCCGGATGGACGCCGGACCTCCAGCCGGCCACTGAAAAGCGGCTCGGACTGTTTGCCCAGGGTCTGACGTCAGGTCGGACGTCGCTGAACCTGCTGCAGGGCGACTTTGCGGATCGGTCAGGCACAGGCTCAAGGCGGCGCTGGCTGCCGGCAGTGGCACTGGTGCTGCTGGCCTTCGTTTTTCATGCAGGCTGGACTTGGTGGGATCTGCGACATTTGGCCGGCCGGCGGGCGGCGCTCGAGTCGGCGACGGAAAG
>CAYVOU010000204.1:0-4448 GCA_964453295.1 uncultured Gammaproteobacteria bacterium | reverse complement strand
GGCCGAACATCTCGTCCCAATCGACTTCCTCACCCAGCGCCGGAATGAGCAGGGGTGTCGCACCCGCGGCGGCGGTCACGGCGACGATATACTTTTCACCGACTGCGTGGAATGCCAGCGCGCCGATCATCTTGCGATCGGCAGGTATGCCAACGACGGGCCTGCGGGTTTGCGCGTCCACAGTGGACGCCTCCGTTACAATAGGATGTCGAATTTTTTAAACAATAACATGGCCACCATGAACGGAACAAGCGGGCGGGGCGGGGATTGCGGACGTCACCTGCTGACGCGATGCACCATCCAGTTATGAGCTTGTTTTTTCAACACGACAGAGCGGCCAAATCGTTAGGGAACGGCGTAACAAGCTGTTTTTCATCGCTTGACAGCATGTCGCGAATCCAATCAACTATATCAATATATTAAACGCGGAGTGCCGCATGGCCGGAAAAGCGCCCAAGCCCGAGGTCCAGCAGTTCCTGGAGGCAAATCCGGACGTCGCCGCCTTGGACTGCGTCATTGCCGACATCAACGGTTGCCTGCGAGGCAAGCGGGTGCGGCGGGACGCGCTGGCCAAGGTCTACACCGACGGCATCTGCCTGCCCGGGTCGCTCTACGCGCTGGACATCACCGGCACGACCGTCGAGGCCACCGGTCTTGGATTCGATAGCGGCGACGCCGACCAGATCTGCCGGCCGGTACCCGGCCGGCTGAGTATGTCGCCTTGGCAGAAATCCGCCACCGGCCAGGTGTTGATGGCCATGCACGGCGAGGACGACCAGCCCTATTTCGCCGATCCTCGTTGCGCGCTGGCTACCGTCACCGCACGGTTTTCCGAATTGGGTCTGACGCCGGTAGTCGCCGTCGAACTAGAGTTCTATCTCATCGACCGGCTGCGCGATCGTGGCAGGCCCAGGCCGCCACTCTCGCCCGCCACCGGCGAGCGCGAGGCCAGCACGCAGGTCTACGGCATGAAGGAACTTGACGACTACGTCGAGTTCATCGAAGCCGTCCGTGTCGCCGCCGAACGCCAGCGCCTGCCGGCCGACACCGCGGTGTCGGAATACGCACCCGGCCAGTACGAGGTCAACCTGCGGCATCGCAACGATGCCGTCGCGGCCTGCGACGACGCCATTCTGCTCAAGCGCCTGCTAAAGGGCGTGGCGAAGCAGTTCGGAATGGAAGCGACTTTCATGGCCAAGCCGTACGAGGATCGCGCTGGCAACGGTCTGCATGTCCATGTGAGCCTGGTCGACAAGGACGGCCGCAATGTATTCGCCGGCAATGACGCCCTTGGCAGCGACGCACTGCGCCACGCCATCGGCGGCCTGAAGCAGACCATGGCCGAGAGCACGGCGATTTTCGCGCCCACTGCCAATTCCTATCGGCGCTACCGCGCCGACAGCTTTGTGCCAATGAGCCCCACCTGGGGCGCCAACAACCGCACCCTGGCGTTGCGTATTCCGGCCGGCAGCCGCGACGCGACCCGCGTCGAGCACCGCGTAGCCGGCGCCGATGCCAATCCTTACCTCGTCATGGCGGCAATCCTGGCCGGCATGCACCATGGCATCACGCATCGTATCGATCCCGGTCCGCCGACCGAGGGCAACGCCTATGCGCAGCACCCGCCGTCAATCCCGTGCTACTGGAACGACGCGCTTGCCCGCTTCGACGGTGCGGCGGTGCTGCCGTCCTACCTGGGCGAGGCATTCTGCCACGTTTATTCCGCCTGCCGCTGGCATGAATGCGACACCTTCAACGCCCACATCTCGCCGCTGGAGTACGAATGGTATTTGCGCAACGTTTGAGTGCGGCTCGCGCAGAGGCTGTTGCGGCATGAAGGCCGACATCGAAAACCCCGGAACCGTTTCCTATTACGCGAACAGCGCCAACCCGTCGCCCTCGTACCTGCGGCTGGATTCCGATGTCGAATGCGACGTCTGCGTGGTCGGCGGCGGGATTACCGGCTGTACGGCGGCGCTGGAACTCGCCGAGCGCGGCTACCGGGTCGTCCTGCTCGAAGCCGCGCGGATCGGCCACGGCGGGTCGGGCCGCAGCGGCGGCCAGATGATTCACGGTTTCGCCCGCGGCATGGACGAAGTGCGACGGATGGTGCCGGCCGATGACGCCCGTCGGCTCTGGGATCTTTCAGTCGAGGCTTTGAATCTTACCCGCGCACGCATCGAGAAGCACCAGATCCGCTGCGACTTCACGCCCGGCTACATGTCGGTGGCGATCAAGCCCAGGCAGCGCCGGGAATTGCTGGCGGAACAGCGCGAGCTTGAGGACGTTTACGGATACCAGGGACTGCGACTGGTGGAAACCGAGGAGCTGCGCGGATTGATCGACAGTTCGCGTTATATCGCCGGCCTGTGCGATCCGCACAGCGGCCACCTGCACCCACTGAACTACACGCTGGGCCTGGCCGACGCTGCCGCCGGTGCGGGTGTCACGATCCACGAACATTCGCCTGCCGTTGATCTGGATCTCTCCGACCCCGCCATCGTCAGGACGCCATCGGGTTCGGTGAAGTGCCGCTACGTGGTCCTGGGCGGCGGCGCCTATATGGGCGAACTAATACCGTCGCTGCGGCGGACCATCATGCCGGTCGGAACTTATATCACGGCCACCGAACCTCTGGGTGAGGACCAGGCTCGGGCGCTGATCCGAAATGCAATGGCGGTCTGCGACATGAATTTCGTTCTCGACTACTTTCGTCTGTCGGCGGATCACCGCCTTCTGTTCGGCGGTCGCGTCAGCTATTCCACGTTCCAACCACCCGGACTCGCAGACGTGCTGTACGAGCGCATGCTGCAGGTCTTTCCGCAGCTGGCCGGTATCAAGCAGGAATACACCTGGGGCGGGTTCGTCGACATCACGATCAATCGTTTCCCCCACTTCGGCCGGCTGCGTCCGAACGTCTTTTTCGCCCAAGGGTTCTCAGGTCACGGTATCGCCCTGACGGGTCTGGCCGGCAAGCTGCTGGCCGAAGCCATTGCCGGCACCGCCGAACGGTTCGACCTGTTCACCAAGGTGAAACATCGCGATTTTCCCGGCGGCAGGTTGATGCGCATGCCGCTGCTGGTACTGGCGATGACCTGGTTCCGCTTTCGCGATTTGCTCTAAGTTTTTGCCCCGGGCGATCCGGGGCAACCCGGCCCCTTGAGAGATCCGCCACCGGGCACGGGTCGGCGCGGCGCATTCGGTGACAATAGTCCTACACGCAAACGGATCTGCCCCGCTAAACTCTCTCATATGGGCGAAGTTTCAGTCACCCGTAAGGGAGGGAGGGATCCGAGGTCATGACCGAGGACCGCCGGCACGGCAACGCTATCGGTTCGGGCCGGAGCCTGTTCGCCATCATCTGGCCGATGCTGGCTATCGTGGTGGTACTGGTGGCGCTGGCCAGCGTTTCCCTGGACATCCTGTCCGCCGCCCGCGCCTATGTGGGCGCCGAGAGCCTCTGGTCCAAGGGGCAGAAAGACGCGGTCTATTTCCTGGTCCGTTACACCAAAAGCCATCGGAATGCGGACTATCAGGCGTACCTGGACGCGATCGCCGTTCCCTATGGCGACCACGTCGCACGGCTCGAACTGAACAAGGACAAACCTGATGCCGCCGTTGCGGCAAAGGGATTCATTGCCGGCCTCAACGATCCCGCCGACGTGTCGAGCATGATCCGGCTTTACCGCTGGTTCCATGGGATCGGACCGATGGAAACGGCGGTCGCCGTCTGGGCAGAAGGTGATCGCTATATCCAGCAGTTGATGGACATCGCGCAATCGCTGCGCCAGGCGATCCGATCCGCGCCTTCGGATACGGAGCGCATCGGCACCCTGGTGGCAGGGATAGACGACATCAATGCGCACTTCACACCCCTGGAACTTCGCTTCTCCGCGACCCTGGCTGCGGCCGCGAGGCAGATCGGTGTGGTGCTCAAGGTATCGATGGTGATTGCCGCGATACTGCTTTTGGGCGTGGGGATCCGGATCTCAGACAGCATGCTGCAGCGCTCGCGCCTATATGAAGAGGCATTACGGCGCAGCGAGTCCCGATTGCGCGACGCGCAGGCACTGGCCCATCTTGGCAACTGGTCGCGGGACGTGACAACCGGCAGGACCGAATGGTCGGCGGAGGCGCTACGCATCTTCGGATTCGATCCCGAGTCGCCCCCGTCCAATCGGGAACAACAGCTGCAGGCGGTTCATGCCGAGGACCGCACGGCCGTCGCCACCCGCTGGGACGGCGCCGCCCGGAGCGGACATGGCTACACCGTCGAATACAGGATCGCGAGCGGCGGCAACGGTGTGCGCTGGGTACAGGAACAAGGGCAATGCTTCACGGGCGACAATGAACGCATCACCGAAATGATCGCCACCGTCATGGACATCACCGAGCGCAAACTCGCCGAGGAGAAGATCCGGCGCCTTGCGCATTACGACGATGTCACG
>CAYVOU010000203.1:0-4491 GCA_964453295.1 uncultured Gammaproteobacteria bacterium | reverse complement strand
CATTTGCCCTTCACGAACTGGACGACACCGACCCGCATGCCGTTGCCGATGGCGCGGAAGATCATCCCGAAGGCCGCCGTCGACTTTCCCTTGCCCTTGCCGGTGTGGACGATTGTCAGCCCCTTCTCGATCGTCTTTGTGGCGATGATCTTGTCACGCGCCGCCTTCTTCTTCTTCATCTTGTCGGCGTGACGGGCGTTGAGCTCGTCTTCCGACAGGTTCTTCAGCTTTTCCGATTTTTCGGCCATTTCGAACAGCGCGTCGTCGACCTTGTCCAGCATGGTCTTCAGTGCCTGGTACAAGCGATCGACCGCCATGTCGCGCGCGGCGTCGAGCAGCGGCGCGGAGGCGCCGTCTTTCTTGGGTGCGAATCCCTCCTTTTCGCTGATGGGGATCACGTTCATACGTCGCTTCCTCGTTGGCCGGCGTCTGCTGGGGCAGGGCCTGTATCTTTCTCGGTCCCGCCGGACACCGGGAAAACCGCCTGGCGGGTACCGCCCCGAATCGGATCGAGGCAGTTCTTACGCGGAATCGACCGTCGCGGTTGAAAGCTTTAAGCGTGGCGCGGAAATTTGTGACGGCCTTCGGCCTTTATTGCAACCAGCTGAATACTTGGCGCTTTTTATGTGACGGGATCAACATCTTGCGTCGGCGCCGGACGAAGGCGCCAACGCGCGGACGAGGTCGCCCCAGATTGTTCGATCCCGTGACGCCAGCGGTCTCAGTTGCACGCCAATCAGGTAGGCGGCGCCGTCGCTGATGGTGTCATGCCACCGCACGATCCCGGGCATCAGCAGCTTGCCGTGCCAGCCGCCGGGCGCCTCTATCCAGATCTCGACCGGGCATCCTTCTTCCACGTCGGCGGCGGTGCAGATCTGCATCCCGTCGACCGAAATGTCGGTCGTCGAGCCGGGGATGGTACGGCGCGCGCCGTTGCCGACGGGCTCGGCGGCCGTCTGCACGAAAAGCTTCTCGATCCGCGGCAGGCGTCGGTTATTCCGGCGTTCTTGTCGCTTGCTTGCCGATGGCATGGATACAAGTCCGGATTGGGCTGGTCATGATCTATCGGCGGCGGATGGCGGAAATTGAGCTGCCGCCCGGATGGCGGGGATGCGAGCGCCAGAACGGACGCCGGAACTGAACAACGATCCGAACCTCGTGTTCGGAAAACCCTCAAGGAAGGAAGTAGAAAGCGATACCCAGGATCAAGTACACGGCAAGCAGTTGAACGCCTTCCATCCAGTTGCATTCGCCGTCGAGGATGATGACATTGACCGCCAGCACCGCCAGCACGACGGAAATCACTTCCAGCGGCGTGAATACCAGGTTCATGGGTGTGTCGATACCGTAGCTGATGAACACCAGCACGGGCGCGACGAACAAGGCGATCTGCAAGCTCGAACCGATGGCGATGCCGAGAGCCAGGTCCATCTTGTTTTTCAGTGCCATCAATACCGCGGTGCTGTGTTCGGCGGCATTGCCGATGATCGCCACCAGAATTACCCCGACGAACACCTGCGTCATGCCTAGGGTCTCCGCCGTATGCGTCACCGCGCCGACGAGAAACTCCGCCATGATCGCCACCATGGCGGTTGCCAACAGCAGCACGATGACGGACTTGCGCCGTGACCATCCGCGCACGCCAAGCGCCTCCTCGCGTTCCGCGCCGCCCTCGCCAACATAGAGGTGACGGTGCGTCTTGAGGGTGAACAACAGGCTCAGTACATACGTGACGAACAACACCACCGAGATCTCCAGGCTAAGGCTTTGCTCGCGCAGGCGGTGGTCGCTGCCGACCAGATAGTGGAAGATGGTCGGGATCACCAGCGCAATCGCACTCAGGACCAGCAGCGAGGCGCCGCTGGAAGCGGCACCCTTGCGGAAATGCTGGCTGTGATGGCGCATGCCGCCGCTCAGCATTGAAAGGCCCAGGACCAAAAGCAGGTTGCCGATCACCGAACCGGTGATCGAAGCCTTCACCACGTCGTGCAGGCCGGCTCGCAGCGCGATGATTGCGATGATGAGTTCCGCGGCGTTGCCGAAGGTTGCGTTCAGGAGGCCGCCTACGCCCTCGCCGAGCGACTCCGCGAGATGCTCTGTGGCCTTGCCCATCCAACCGGCGAGGGGAATGATGGCCGTGGCGGCGGTGGCGAACACCCAGGCAGGATCCGCGTGGGTAAATTCCAGCCACACGGCGACCGGAACGAAAATCAACAGTGCGTTCATCAGCAGGCTGCCTGCCGAGATCGGGGGGTTATCCGTCACTGTCGGCGCCGGTAATCGAGGTGTTCGAGGTTGGCGATGACCTGGGCGCCAAGCAACAGGATGATCGCGCCCGCCTCCATAGAAAGCAGAATGATGATGATGGTGCCGGCGGAGCCGTAGATGATATTCACCATGGACAGATTGGTGAAATACCATACCAGCCAGCGACGTGTAATCTCCCAGAGCACCGTTGCGGTTAACCCGCCGACCAGGGCACGGTGAAACCGGACGCGGGCCGTGGGCAGGATCCAGTACAGCGCCGAAAACAGCATTACCATCGTGATGATGCCGCCAATGTAAATGACGCCGCTGCGATCGTCAGGAACTGTCCATTGTCGCCCCAGCACGTGGAAGCCGCGGTTCGCAAGCGTGTCCAGCGAGATCGAGATGCCGGTAATCATCAGCAGGCCGACCGCCAGCAGCACGATGAACAGGAAAGGCAACAGTGCCGAGGTCCAGAATCCGCGGCGGGCGTGCACCCGGTGAAAGATGACCGCCATTGATTCTTCCAGCGTGCGAAAGGTGATGGAACTGAAAAACAGCAGCACCACGGCACCAATACCGCCGATGAGGTCCCGGTTGTCGAAGAAGTTGCTGACGTTCTGCGCGAACGACACCGACTGGCCGGGAATGATCAGTTCCAGCTCGCCGGTAATGACCGACACCAGCGTGGTGGGATCGAAGACGTGCGACGCAATGACCAGCAGCACCGCGAGCAGGGGCAGCAGCGACAGCAGGGTGTTGTAGGAGATCGCGCTGGCCAGCAGCAGGCCCTTGTTGGTGATGAAGAAATCATGCAGGACTTCGCGGATGAACAGCATCAATCCGCCTAGTCTTCCCTGATGCATTTTCAAAGCGCTTAAAGGACGATGACCTTCGCCAGCCAGAGAAACAATCCCATGCTGGTGACATCGGTGGCCGTGGTGAGAAAAATGCTGGATGCGGTGGCCGGATCGGCACCGAGCCGCTTCAGCGTCAGGGGAACCATGACGCCGGCGACGCCGCTGGCGAGGCAGGCGCCGATCATGGCGAGCAATACCACCAGCGCAAGCGCCACTGGATTCCGGGCATGGCTGTGCATGGCATAGAAGTACATGCCCACCGATGCCACCAGTCCCACGAGCGCGCCATTCAGGAGTCCAAGCAGCGCTTCCTTGCCGATGATCCGTCGATAAAGTCCGCGGTTGAACTCGCCCAGGGTCATCCCGCGAATGGTCACCGCCATTGCCTGGCAGCCCGTGTTGCCCGACTGGCCGGCGAGCACCGGCAGGAAGGCCGCAAGCACGACAATTTGGGCGATGGTGTCCTGGAATTCACCGACCACGGCCGCGGCGAGAAAGGCCGTGAAAAGATTGATCTGCAGCCATGGATGGCGGAACTTCAAACAAGTCGGCCAGCCTGTGGTCAGGTGTTCCTCCTTGTCGACACCCACCATGCGGCCCGGCTGGGCGCTGATCTCGAAGGCCTGCTCCTCGAACAGCATGTAGCCCTGAACCAGACCAAGGAGACGGCCGTTGCGATCGCAGACCGGATAGACCGGATAGTGGCGGTGCACGACGGCGCGCATGGCCTCCGTTACCGGCGTTTCCGGCTGAAAATAAAAGGGGTCCTCGACCATGATGTCGATCAACAGATCCTCCGGCTGCGCGAACAGCAGGTCTCGCATGACCACCACGCCACGCAGGCGCTCTTCGTCGTCGGTAACGTAGGCGTAGGTGAATAGCGATTCCTTCACGAGTTCGCGAATGCGGTCTATGGCCTGCCGCACGGTGACACCCATCCCGAAGACCGCGGCAACGGGTTCCATCAGACGTCCGACGCTGTCCTCGGGATAGCGTTGGTTGACGTTCCATTGTTCACCGAAACCCGCGGTGACTTCCGGTACGATGCTATCGCGACGTTCATCGGGAAAGCGCAGCAGGACTTTCAACGCCAGTGTGGGATGCAGACGCCCCAGCACCCTGGCGATGACTTCGTCGCTTTCCTTGGCGAGTACGTCGGCAGCATCCATCGGGGCGCGGCGCTGTACGGCGGTGGCAAGTTTCCGGACCTGTGCGTCTTCGGGCGTTTCAGCGGCTCGGATGAAAGGATTGTCGGACATGGCTCCCCTTGGACGGTACCGCAACGGATTTTCAAGAATTCGCGATTGCGCGGCGTCTGCATTGTATGCTGATTTCTCCGGGCGACGCAGCGCCGAAGCCGTGCCGCGGGCGGCGCCAGCGGGGT
>CAYVOU010000202.1:0-4503 GCA_964453295.1 uncultured Gammaproteobacteria bacterium | reverse complement strand
TTCCTGAGCTACGTGCTGAGCTTCATCTATCTCGGCATCTACTGGAACAACCACCACCATATGCTTCACGCCAGTGCCAGGGTGACGGGTGCGATATTGTGGGCCAACCTGCATCTTCTTTTCTGGCTGTCCCTGATCCCGTTCGCGACCGGCTGGATGGGAGAAAATCACTTTGCCGCCGCACCCTCGGCGCTTTACGGCATGGTGCTGCTGATGGCGGCCATCGCCTATTGGATCCTTCAACAACTGATCATCCGTGCCCAGGGCAGCGACTCGCTTCTTAGGAAGGCGATCGGCGGCGACTGGAAGGGCAAGCTGTCGCCGGTTGTCTACCTGATCGCCATCCCCGCCGCATATTGGACGCATTGGCTGTCACAGGGACTCTACGCCCTGGTCGCATTGTTCTGGCTGGTGCCGGATCGCCGCATCGAGAGCGTCTTCGGCAGAAGCCAAATGTAATCCCCACGTGCCGGCGAGGCGGTGCTGGCGTTGCAGCCTGGGTGGTCGACACATCCGTTAACTTGCGCGAACCCGGAAGCTATGTGATTGTGCCCCGGGGCACCTGGCATACCGCCAGGGTCTCGATGCCGACGCGCATGCCGTTCATCACGCCGGGAGAGGGCACGGAGAACCGCGGCGCGTAACGGCGTCGTCGGGAAAGTGGAGGTGGAATATGGCCGATGAATCCGGAGACGCAGCTTTGCCGGAAGGCGTGCAGGCGGCGATACGCCGCAATCGCAAGATCGAGGCGATCAAGCTCCTGCGGGAAGAATGGGATATCGGGCTGAAGGAGGCCAAGGAAATTGTCGAAGCACACTGGGATGCGAGCAGGGGCATCGGCGCCACTGCCGATGTGCAGAGACCGCAAATGGAGTCAGGGATTGGTCGCGTGGTCTGGGCAGTCATTGCCGTGGCTGCGGCATACGCGTTGTTCAAGCATTTCGGTTAGCGATCGGTGATGATCCGCCGCCGGAGTACCAGTCGGCGCGGTGATGTTATTCTTGGGAGTTGATGGCAACGGCGCGTGTCCATTGCAACAATATGGCGCGGCACCGTTGAGCGGGATCATGCGGCGTCGCCGGACTCAGTCCCGGTGCCGCGAGTGTCGGGGGAAGAAAGTCAATGCGTGCAATGGTGCTGGAACATGCCGGCCGGCCGCTGCAGCTTAAGGATATCGGTGTGCCGGTGCCGGGTCCGAACCAGGTACTCATCCGTGTTCATGCCTGTGGGGTCTGCCGCACCGACCTTCATGTCTGCGACGGCGAACTGAACCATCCCAAGCTGCCGCTGGTGCCGGGTCACGAAATTGTAGGCGAAGTTGTCTCTTGCGGCGCCGGCATTTCCGATCTGGCCGTGGGCATGCGGATCGGCGTGCCGTGGCTGGGCCATACCTGCGGCGTCTGCCACTACTGCAAGCGAGGCGCGGAGAACCTTTGCGATCGCGCCGTATTCACCGGCTACCAGGTTGACGGCGGCTACGCCGAGTACACGGTGGCGGACGCCCGTTTCTGCTTCCGCCTGAGCGACGAACAAGCCGATGCCGAGGCCGCGCCGCTGCTGTGCGCCGGTCTCATCGGCTATCGCGCCCTGCGCATGGCCGGCGATGCGCGCAGGCTTGGCCTGTACGGCTTCGGCGCCGCCGCCCACATCGTTGCGCAGGTGGCGGCCGCGGAGGGCCGGGAGATCTACGCCTTCACGCGCCCCGGCGATATCGCGGCACAGGAATTCGCGACGCAACTCGGCGCGGTCTGGGCCGGCGACAGCGATCAGGCACCGCCGCAACGCCTGGACGCGGCGATCCTGTTCGCGCCGGTGGGGGCGTTGGTGCCGGCGGCGCTGCGCGCGGTGGACAAAGGCGGGGTGGTGGTCTGCGCCGGGATCCACATGAGCGAGATCCCGGCATTTCCTTACGATATCCTCTGGGGAGAACGCATGGTTCGCTCCGTCGCCAACCTCACGCGCCGGGACGGCGTGGAATTCTTTGAACTCGCACCCAAGGTCCCGGTGCATACCCGCGTCGAGACCTTTCCACTGGAGCAGGCCAACGAAGCTTTGAACCGCTTGCGTAGCGGCGAGGTTACCGGCGCCGCCGTGCTGGTCATGTAGCGGATCCCAAGAGGCGGCCGCTAGCGGTCGGCTCCCGCCATGAGCCGGCGCAACGTCGGCCGCAGGATGGCGAGGATCAGGGCGGCCAGTCCGGAGCTGGCGACGAAGACGAGGAAGAAATCCGCCCGGCCGCCGAACAGGTGGAAGTACCTGCCCTGCGCAATGGGCACCAGCGCGCCGGCGACGTAGCCGCCGATCAGATTGGCGGCGAAATTCGCCAGGAACCACACTCCCATCAGCAGTGCCGCGAAACGCAGCGGGGCCAGGCGGGTCACCATCGCCAGGCCCACCGGCGATACGCATAACTCGCCGCAGGTGTGGAGGAAGTAGGCGGCGACCAGCCATTGCGGTCCGACCGTGACACCGCCGTCGCTGATGTGGGCACCCAACACCAGGACCAGAAATCCGGCACCTAACAACAGCAGCCCGATGGTCATCTTAAGCGGTGTGTCCATGGCCCGCCCGCGCCGGTGCAGGCCTTGCCACAGCAGCGAGAACAACGGCGCCAGCAGCAGGATGAAGGCGGGATTCACCGACTGAAACCAGGACGCGGGGAAGCGGGCGGCGCCGAGCACTGAGGCCAGCGCCGCCGGCAGGGCGCGGTCGGTGTTGCGTTCGGCGAAGATGGTCATCGACGAGCCCGCCTGTTCGAACGCCAGCCAGAAAAAGATGACGAAGAAGGACGTAATCAGGATGGCCAGGATGCGCCCGCGCTCCTCGCGCGACAGGGGCGCCGCCGGAACACTCGAGTGTGCGGCGGCCGGCTTTTCGGGGCGTTCGCCGATGCCGCGCAGCCAGCGCCCGCGACCGGCGAGATAGCCAAACAGGCCGGCGAGCATGCCGAAGCCGGCGGCGGCAAAGCCGTAGTGCCACCCATAATGGGGATTCTCGGCCAGATAGCCGCACAGCAAGGGGCCTATCATCGCGCCCAGGTTGATACCCATGTAGAACAGGGTGAACCCGGCGTCGCGCCGTGAATCGGCACGCTCATACAATTGCCCCACCATCGTCGAGACATTGGGTTTGAAAAGGCCGGTACCCAGGCACACCAGCGCCAGCCCCGTGTAGAACGCGGCAAGATTGCCGAAGGCCAGGCTGAAGTGCCCCGCGGCGATCACGATCGCGCCCGCGACCATGGCGCGGTGCGTGCCGATATGACGATCGGCCAGGTAGCCGCCGAGGATCGGCGTGAGATACACCAGGCCCGTGTACCAGCCGTAAAGATGAGCGGCCTGCGCGATGGACCAACCGAAGCCGCCCCGGTCCAGCGCCGTCGTGAGAAACAGCACCAGGATGGCCCGCATCCCGTAGTAGGAAAAGCGTTCCCACATCTCCACGGCACAGAGCAGGGCCAGGCCGGGAGGCTGGCGCGCGGCGGATAAGGATTGCGACGAGGGCATCAACGCGGTTCAGGGACGAAGGCGCACAACGGACATCGTACAGGAAATATTCGGGCCCATGCCCGTTCGACGACGGTTGCAGCGGGCGTGCGGCGGCCGGCGCGATCCGGCGGCTTGTGGTATTTTGGGATTTTCCGCCCTTGGCGCTTCGCAGCCATCGGCACTGACTCTGTCGACAGAACGGAGGGAAATGATGCTGGGGAGAGTGGTCTGGGCCTTGGTGGCCCTGCTGGGTGCCGGTGCCGTCGGTGCGATCGCCTTGCACCGCGGCGAGAGCATCAACAGCATGTGGTTCATTGTCGCCGCGCTGTGCGTGTACGCGATCGGTTTCCGGTTTTACAGCGCCTTCATCGCCGCCAAAGTCCTGGCCCTCGATGCCACGCGCGCGACGCCGGCCGAGCGCCGCAACGACGGCCGTGATTTCGTCCCCACCAACCGCTGGGTGGTCTTCGGTCATCATTTCGCGGCCATTGCCGGTCCCGGCCCCCTGATCGGCCCGACCCTGGCGGCACAGTTCGGTTATCTGCCGGGGACGCTGTGGATCCTGATCGGCGCCGTCCTCGGTGGCTGCGTGCAGGATTTCGTCATCCTGTTCTTCTCGCTGCGCCGCGACGGCCGCTCGCTGGGACAGATGGCCCGCGACGAGTTGGGCCCGATCGGCGGCGCCGTGGCGCTGCTGGGCGTGATGGCGATCATGATTATCTTGATCGCCGTGCTGGGCCTGGTCGTGGTCAACGCCATGAAGCACAGCCCCTGGGCGACCTCCACCGTGGCAGCGACGATACCGATCGCCATGCTGATCGGCCTGTATATGCGGGAACTGCGGCCGGGCCGCGTGATGGAGGCGACGCTGATCGGTGTCAGCCTGCTGCTGTTCGCGGTTTGGGGCGGCGGCGTGATCGATCACCATCCGATCCTGCATGCCTGGTTCGACTTCGATGCACCGCAGCTGGCGGTGATGGTGATTGCCTATGGCTTCGCCGCCGCGGTGCTGCCG
>CAYVOU010000201.1:0-4548 GCA_964453295.1 uncultured Gammaproteobacteria bacterium | reverse complement strand
CCATCCTAGAGATCGCCGATGTGAACCACACCACCGTCGTCGGAGCCGCCCACGACCAGGGCGGCGGTGGCGGCGGAGGCGCCGACCACGGTGGCCACGGCGGTCCACACCCACCAGCTCCGGTACCACGGCGGCCCGGTCGCCGGGAACAATCGGCGCACGAGCTGCGGCGCGTACTTGGCGAGCGCGATGCGGTCGCCGACCACGGTCTCCTCCATGTCCTGAACCGCGATCCCCTGGGCAACGTCGAAGAGTTTCTGTTCAGTGTAGTCGATGCAATGAAAAAGGACCCCGCCACCCGATCCGTGCTCGAGACCATGACATTCCGCTGCGAATTTGTCGATGAGCTGAAACCCGCGCTGCTGGTGCAGGCGAAACAATTTGCGGGCAAGATCGCCACGCTCAGCGAAGCATACCAGCAGGCCAAGGCGGACGGCAGCCTGCGCGAGGATATTGATCCGCAGATCGCCGCTGTGGACACCATGAGCTTTCTGGTCGGGCTGGTCCGGATCTGGCTGCTGGATCGATCGGGAAAAATGGTCCGCGGCCGCACCGCGGCCATCATTAAGGCGCACGTCGATGCGCGGCGGTGTCTCGCCAGCGCGGAACTCGCCTGACCGCGATGGATGACGGGCTGGTGATCGGCCGCGCGCTGCCGGCCATGGTGGGCATCTGTCTGGTCGCGATGCTGGTGGCGCTGGATCAGACCGTCGTCAGTACCGCCATGCCCCGGGTGGTGGCGGATCTCAACGGCTTCGCCCTCTACTCCTGGGTCGCCACCGCCTACCTCCTGGCATCGTCGATACTGGTGCCGATCACCGGCCGGTTCGGTGATCTCTTTGGCCGCAAGACCTTCGTCATGGCCGCGATCGCGGCGTTTACCGGCGCATCCGCCTTGTGCGGCATGGTGCACAGCATGCCCGCGCTCGTGGCGGCGCGCACGTTGCAGGGGGTGGGCGGCGGCATGTTGACCGGTTCGGTCTTCGCCGCCGTCGCCGACATCTTTCCCGAGCCCGCGCAGCGCCTGCGCTGGCAGGCGATGCTGTCGACGAGTTATGCCGTCGCCTGTGCCGCGGGGCCGGTGCTGGGGGGCTACCTGACCTCGCACTTCGACTGGCGCTCGGTATTTTTCGTGAACGTCCCGGTCGGCATCGCCGCGTTCCTGGTTACCGGCCGTTACCTGCCGGGGGGCGGCGGGCACCGTGCCCCCGGTTCGCCCATCGATATCACCGGTTGCCTGCTATTTGCGGTGGCGACCGCCAGTTTTCTGCTCCTCGTTGAAAGAGCCGGCGCCGGTGAGTTTCATTCCCCGGTGTTGTGGGCGCTGATGTTGCTGGCACCCCTCAGCGCGATCTTGTTGCTCAGGGTCGAACGCCGTGCCGCACAGCCGATCCTGCCGCTGCACCTGTTTCGCGACCGGACAATCCGGCTGCTCGCCCTGCTGAGCGGACTTGGCGGCTGCGCGATGTTCGTGCTGTTGTTCTATTCGCCGCTGTTGTTGCAGGGCGGATTCGGCCTGTCGCCGACGATTGCGGGGTTGGTCACGTCGCCCCTGATGGTCGGCGTGCCCGTCGGCAGCATCGTCAGCGGGCGCCTGTACGGGCGGGACCGCTTCCCGCCGAAACTGCTGTTCGGTGTCGGCCTCGGCCTGCTGGCAGCGGGTTGTGCCCTGATCGCGACGCTTGGTCCCGATAGCACCCAGTGGCGCATGCTTATGGCGTTCGCCGTCAGCGGCCTGGGACTCGGCTTCCTGCTGCCGAACCTGACCGTGCAGATGCAGATCGCCGTGGCACGCGCCGACATCGGTGCGGCCTCCGCACTGGTGCAGAGTATGCGCATGCTGGGTAGCGTGGTGGGCACGACAGTGGTGGGTGCAATCGTGCTGCAAACCTACCACACCGGACTCCACGGCATCACCGAGGCGATGCCGGCCGCCTCATCCGTGATGACGCAGCTTGCCGATCCGAAGATCCTGGTTGAGTCGTCGGTCGGTACGGCAATCGCCGGCCAGGGCTGGGCGCTCGCAGCCGCCCGCAAGCTGCTGGCTGCGGGCGTGGACCGTGGCGTCCTGCTGACCCTGATTGTCGCCCTGACGGGCCTGGAAGTGATGCGGCGGTTGCCGTCGAAACAAAAACTGTTGAACCCGGCGGCTTGAAGACGCTGCTCAGGCCGCGTCGCGTCGCGCTTTCTCCGGTGCCTTCTCGGACGATTCGACGAGATGCAGCTTGAGGGGCTGGGGGGGCGATTTCGCATCCATGCCGGCTCCAACGGGCGCTTCCCGCGTCTCCGCATCCGTCGTTTCGCGGCCACGACGTTCGATAATCGGGTCGCCGGACATGAGCTCGAAAAGCTCCGTCAACCGTCCCAGCGCAAAAAACAGCAAAGTCATACCAAACGCGGGGGTGAACCCGTTCAATGCAAGACCCTGCGACGCGGGCGCAACCGCCCAGAAAAACATGGCCAGAAATCCGGCTGCCGCGATCAGGTTCAATATACCGAGGATGTCAAAAGCAACACTTAAAGGCGACCTCTTCATCTTCTGATTATCCTTTGTCTCCATGCTTGTGAGATGCACTAGGGCAAGTTCCATGCCCGCAGTATTCGTTGCATAAATTCCAGCCGTCCGCCACGGGTGCATTTGCAAAATGGGTCACAAAAACGACGCTGCGACAACGCGTGCAGACAAGTATTAACGGCCAGCGTTGCGGTTTGATTAAGGCGGGGTGTCCAACTTGTTGGATTTCACGACGCGAAATGTCGCCTTGGGGAGACGCCGGTAGGCCTATTGGACCAGTGCGGTCACGGAATCCTGCTCGCCGAGATTGTCCGTCCAGCTCAGGCTTACCGAGTCTCCTGCCTTTACACCTTTGATCTTAAAAGACAAATAGGGGTTTTTCGAGACTCCCGGCCCCCAATTGCAGGTCATGACCACCCTGTCGCCGTGCCGGCACACCAGCTCGCGGATGTAGTGTGCGGGAATGAGCCTGCCGTTCTCGTCCTTGTGGAACCCGTTTTCCATGGGATGGTGGATCAGCGCGCGTATGGTCGCGATGCCGTTGTCCAGGGAAGTCCGAATTTTGATATTGGACATGCCGCGCGCCCTCAATTGCACCCGCCGTGGGTCACCTTAACGTCGCGCTGCGCGCTGTAAAGGCGGTCGCCGGCATGTGCGACCACGGTTACCGTCGAGGTTTCCGCTAGCTTGATGCGGGTCGAGATTTCCGGCAGGACGACCCCGGCGCCCAGGTCAAAACGTGCGATGAGCGGCACCGGATTTTTGCCGGCGATGACGCTGATCGATTCCACGCCCTCCAGATCCGCCGAGATGGTGAGGGGTACGATGGAACCGTCCTCAGCCAGCGCAGGCAAATCTATGTGGATACGGTCGGTCGGTATGATCGGCTGCCCGTCGAACAGGCTGTGCAGGGCCGCATCGGGCGTCTTGGCGGCGAACGCATCCGACGGCCAGGCGGCACGTGCGATCCTGGGCAACACGAGTCCCAGCTGCCCGATGACGCTCGCGGCAAGCCCGGCGAACGCGCCTTTCAGCAGGCCGCGGCGGGTGGAGATCCCATGGATCGATCCAGCCATGTTGCGTCAGCCCTCCTTCTTTTCTTTTTTCTGTTCATCGAATTCCTTCTGGAATTTATCCAGCCTTGCCCTGACCCGTTCCCGCTGATAGTACGACATGCCCTTGACCTTCTGGGCAAGCTTCAGCTGCTCGATGGCCAGATGAAGATCGCCGTTATTGTAATAGTACTCGGCCTGGGCCATGTGCGACTCGACGTCATCACCGATGTGTCCCTCGGCTTCGGCCAGCAGCTTGTATCCCGTCGGATCGGTATCGTGCCGGCTGATGTAATCGCGCAGCAGGGTCTGCGCCTTTTTGGCCTGGTTGTTCGCCAGCAGCGCTTCCACTAAGCCTATGACGGCGGGGCGGTAGCCCGGGTAAAGTCGCAACAGGTTCTCGTAGGTCGACAGTCCCTGTTTGTATTCCTTCTCGGCGATATCGAGCCGCGCCGAAGCCAGCAGGAAGGTGGGGCTTTCGGGTTTGGCCTGGAGCAGGCGCTGCAGTTGCAGTCTCGCCTTGCCGTACTCGTTGACCTGCATCAGGGCCAGTGCATAGCCATAACGCGCCGCCTCCTCGGGCTTGTCAGTGGCCGAGTAGGCCAGATACGCGTCGGCGTCGCCACCCGCGGTGGCCGACATCTTCGCCGATGAATCTTCGCCGGCATCCACCGGCGCGTAACGGCCTTCACGCAGCGTATCGCGAAAGTAGACCAACGCTTGTTGGGGATCCTTGGAGGTCAGCACCCTGATCCTCGCGCGCATCAGATAGAAGGCCGCGCTGTCCTTGTAGGGATGCCGGGGGTATTGGTCGGCCCGCGCGCGCGCGTCGGCAATGCGATTGGTGGTCACGGGGTGGTCGCGCAGGAATTCGGGTACGTTGGCGGGATCGTTGTACCGGTTTGCGGTCTGCAGGCGCTCGAAGAATCTTGGCATTGCCTCGGGATTGAAGCCCGAACGCTCCAGCAGATCCATGCCGAT
>CAYVOU010000200.1:0-4558 GCA_964453295.1 uncultured Gammaproteobacteria bacterium | reverse complement strand
GCCCTGCAGCGCAGCGATACCAGCGTCGACCAGCCGCTGTTCTCGGTCTATTTCACCGACGCCGAACACGGCGTGGCGGCGGGGCTGTGGTCCTTGTTGCTGATCACTGCGGACGGCGGCCATGTGTGGAAGCCGGTAGTGCTGCGACCGCCGCCCGGGAGCAAGCACGCGGATCGCAACCTGTTCGCCATTTTCGCCAATCGCAAGGGCTCGCTTTTCATCGCGGCGGAAAGGGGCGCGGTGCTGCGCTCCGACGACCAGGGCGCGAGCTGGTCGTATTTGAATACCGGCGCCCGGGGATCGTTCTGGACCGGCTGCGCTTTGCCGGACGGAACCCTGCTCGTCGCGGGCTTGCGCGGACACGTGTATCGCAGTACTGACGACGGCCAAACCTGGAACGCCGTACCCAGCGGAACAATGAATTCAATCACCGACATCATCGACGACGGCGGGCAGGTGGCTGCCGTCGGTCTGGACGGAGTCGAGTTGCGCAGCCGCGATGACGGCCAAACGTTCAGCGTCAAGCAGCGCGACGATCACCTTGCACTGACGGCAGTGGTTGCCGCACCGAACGGAGCATTACGTGTGTTTTCCATGGGCGGGGTGGTAGAACCGTGAAAGGAGCGACATGAACGAGCGTCAGCACGCAACATTGCAAAAGACCCTGGGCTATTGGGATCTGGTCGCCTACGGGCTCGCCTACATCGCACCCATCGCGCCTTTGTCGACCATCGGTTTCGTCTGGGACGAGTCCGGCGGCCTGGTCGTGCTGGCCTACCTGCTCGGCGCGGCCTGCATGTATTTCACGGCGCGCAGTTACGCCACCATGTGCGAAGCCGTTCCCAACGCCGGATCGGTATATGCCTTTGCCAGGCTGGGACTGGGTCGTTTTGCCGGCTTTATGGCGGGCTGGATGATCCTGCTGGATTACCTGCTGATCCCGGCGCTGCTTTATGTGCTGGCCTCGATCGCCATGGGCACCTTGCTGCCTCAAGTCGGACGCTGGGTTTGGATCGTGCTGACGATGGGAATCACCCTGGTGTTCAACTGGTTCGGCATACGCGTGACCACCCGCGTCAACTTCGCTTTTCTGGCGCTGCAGGCGGTGATGCTGCTGGCGTTTCTCGCGCTGGCGCTGGCTGCGCTATACGGCGGCAAGGGCGACGGCGCACTGACGCTGCATCCGCTGTTCAATGCCGCAACCTTCAATGCGGGCAAGATCTTCAGCGCGACATCGATCTGCGTGCTGTCCTTCCTGGGTTTCGACGCGATCTCGACGCTGGCCGAGGAAACCAAGGATGGCAGCGGTAAGACTGTGGGCCGGGCGATCATGGGCACGCTGATGGCTGCAACGCTCATCTTCGTCGTCCAGACCTGGATCATGGGGGACCTGCTGCCCGGCATGCACATCCAGGATCTCGCGGCCGCACCGTTCGAACTCGCCCACTGGGCCGTGGGAGCGGGGTTTGCCGCGTTCATGGCGTGGGTGATCGCGCTGGTCAACGGCTTCTCCAATCCGGTGCCGATGCAGGCCGGGGTGGCCCGAGTCCTGTTCGCGATGGGACGGGACCGGCAGCTGCCGTCGGTGCTGGGTCGCGTACATCCAAAATACGGTACGCCCTACGTCAGCATGCTGGCGTCCTCGGCGCTGTCCCTGGTGATCGCGCTGGCGATGCGCAACGAGCTGGACGAACTCGCATCCATCGTCAATTTCGGAGCGCTGACGGGTTTTGCCCTGCTGCATCTGTCGGTTCTGAATCGCTTCGCCGTGAACATGCGGTCGCGCCGGATTTTCGTGCACTGGATCGTGCCGCTGGTCGGCTTATGCGTGGTCCTGGCGGTGCTTACGGGTATGAGCCAGTACGCACTGGACGTGGGCATAAGCTGGATGATCGTCGGCGCGGTTTACGGATTCGCGTTGCGCGCCCGGAATCGTGACGAAATTCGCGCGGCGATATAGGACGTATGTCATGCGCGACGAAAACCAGACCTTGCCCACCTTGCGCGACAAGCGCGCGGAAGGGGGGCGTGTGAGCGAGGCGCGCTATCCGGCGCTGGCCCTGTATGTCGGCGGTCAGTGGCTGTCGCGCACGTCGGGCGGGGAAATCCCGGTAATCAATCCGGCGGACGAGACCGAGCTTGGGGCGCTTCCCCTGGCCGGAACACAAGAGTTGGACGCCGCACTCGATGCGGCCGAGACGGGCTTCCGGCTGTGGAGAAAAACCAGCGCCAGCGAACGGCAGAAAACAATTTCCCGCGCGACCCAATTGTTGCGCGAGCGCGCGGAACACATAGCAGCCGCCCTCACTCTGGAACAGGGCAAGCCTTATGCCCAGGCGGTACGCGAAGTCGTGCTGGGAGCCGAGATCATCGATTTTCTCGCCGAGGAGGGCAAGCGCCTCTATGGCAGAACGGTCCCGCCGCGTTCGCCGGACGTGCTGTCCCAACTGGTTGCGCGTCAGCCGGTGGGACCCGTTGCCGCATTTACGCCATGGAATTTTCCGGCGAACCTGCCCTCGCGCAAGCTCGGCGGCGCGCTTGCGGCGGGCTGCAGCGTGATCATCAAACCGGCGGAAGAGACGCCCGCCACCTGCATGGAATTCGTGCGCGCCTTCCATGACGCCGGACTGCCGCCGGGCGTGCTCAATATGGTGTGCGGAAGGCCGGCAGAGGTATCCGCCCATCTCATCGCCTCTCCTGTCGTCAGAAAAGTGTCCTTCACCGGATCGGTGCGTGTCGGACGCCTGCTGGGAGAGCTTGCGGCCAAGGGTGTCAAGCGCTATACGGCCGAGCTCGGCGGCCACGCGCCCGTGATCGTATGCCAGGATGCGGATGCCCGGCGCGCGGCCAAGGCCTCGGCGCTGGCAAAGTTCCGCAATGGCGGCCAGGTCTGCATCTCGCCGACGCGCTTCTACGTGCATCGCTCGAACTTTGAGTCGTTCTGCTCCGTTTTCGCGTCCGAGGCGAAGGCGATTCGCGTCGGACCGGGATTGGCTGAAGGCGTTGCCATGGGGCCGCTGGCGAACGCGCGGCGCCTGGACGAGATGCAGCTATTCGTCGACGACGCCGTGGCACGCGGCGGCAAGCTGCTTTGCGGCGGGCACCGCGTCGGGACCAAGGGCTATTTCTTCGCTCCGACCGTGCTTGCCGAATTGCCGGCCGACGCCCGGGTGCTGCACGAGGAGCCTTTCGGGCCGATTGCCATATTGCAGGCGTTCGATACGCTCGATGAGGCGATCGCCGCCGCCAACGGCCTGCCTTACGGCCTGGCGGCCTACGGCTTCACCCATGACCTTGTCAGCGCGCACCGCCTGGGGGAGGAACTGGAGGCGGGCATGGTCGGCATCAACCATTTCGGCGTGTCGCAACCCGAGACCCCTTTCGGCGGCTGGAAAGAGAGCGGCTTCGGTCAGGAGAGCGGCCTCGAGGGCCTGCTCGGCTACACCGACGTGAAGTTGTTTTCCATCGCTGCGTGATATGAAGGGAGATCCTTTGGCCGCGCCCCATTGCATCCTGGTGATCGGAACCTGCGACACGAAAGCGGATGAACTGGGCTTCCTGCGCCGCTGCCTTCGCGATGCCGGTGGCGCAGTCATGATCATGGACGTCGGCGTGCTGGGAAAAGCCTCGTTCACGCCGGACGTGAGTAATTCGGATGTGGCTACCGCAGCGGGAAGCTCATTGAACGAAATTGCGGCCTGGGGCGACGAAAATCTGGCGATGAGCAAAATGGCAGACGGGGCGGCGCACTTGTCGGCGCAGCTGTACGCCAGCGGCCGGATACAGGGCGTGATGATTCTGGGCGGCACCATGGGTACGGATCTGGCGCTGGACGTTGCCGCGGTCTTGCCGCTCGGGGTGCCGAAATTGATCGTGTCCACCGTCGCGTTCTCCCATCTCATTCCGCCCGAACGCATCGCGCCGGATCTGATGATGATCCTGTGGGCCGGGGGGCTGTACGGCCTGAACGCGATTTGCGAGTCGGTGCTGCGACAAGCCGCCGGCGCCGTCCTGGGCGCCTGCCGCGCGCTCGTCACGCAGCGACAGGCGCGCCCGCTGATAGGCATGAGCTCGCTGGGCAAGAGCTGCCTGAAATATATGACGCGTCTCAAGCCCGCGCTGGAATCGCGCGGCTACGAGCTCGCGGTGTTTCACACCACCGGCATGGGCGGGCGAGCCTTCGAAGCACTGGCGGCGCAAGGCCGGTTTGCAGCGGTGATGGACTTCAGCCTGCAGGAAGTGAGCAACCAAGTGCATGGTTCGGTGGTCAGCTCCGGCGCCGATCGACTGACGGCCGCGGGGCAGGCCGGCATCCCGCAGCTCGTGGCGCCGGGCGCGGTGGACATGATCGACGTTCCCGCCTGGCAGCCCTTGCCGGAGCGCTACCGCGAGCGCTCATATCACGCGCACAATCGACTGATCGGGTCGGTGGCCGCGACCATAGCGGAGCGTCGCGACACGGCACGCCGCATCGCCGACAGGCTGGCCGGGGCGAAGGGGCCGACCGCGCTGATCCTGCCGCGAAACGGCATTCAGGAGTGGGACCGTCCCGGCGAGC
>CAYVOU010000199.1:0-4581 GCA_964453295.1 uncultured Gammaproteobacteria bacterium | reverse complement strand
TATGGATGGCATTGGCCTGGGTGTATTGGTAAACCTGGCCTGCATCTGGCAAGGCTGCGGGCTGCAGGGGATCACGGCCAGCAGGCCGGCGACGCTCCTGTTAGCGGCCCCCGTTCATCACCTCTCAGAGAAGCGCCTATGAGCCGTGCCTTTGTCAAGGAAAACGATATGGAGGATACGGCGGACCTGCCAGAGCGTCCGCCCTGCCCCAGCCCCAACTACCTCACCCCGCAGGGGTTCAGGAAGCTGCACGCGGAACTGACCGACATGCGCGCGCAGCGCGAGGCCCTGCTGCAGGTAAAGGATACCGACATGGCTGCGGAGAGCCAGTTACACCGCATCGAACGGGACCTGCGCTACCTGGAGCAGTGCGCGCAGAATGCGGTGATGGTCGAGTCCGCGGGCCAGGCGCGACCGGATGTCCGCTTCGGCGCCAGCGTCAAGGTCATCGACGAGGACGGCGAGACGCACGTTTTCACCATCGTCGGCGAACAGGAAAGCTGTGCGCCCAAAGGCTGGATAAGCTGGATCTCACCGCTGGCGAAATCGCTGCTGGGCCATGCCGTCGGAGACGTGGTGATCTGGGAAAGACCGGCCGGCAACGTGGAGCTGGAAATTCAGGACGTCAGCTATCCGGAAATCTCCTGAACGGGCGCACCGCGATATCGTGAGTTCCGAAGCAAGACTGGAAATGCGCGAAGCGTTGGCGCCATTCGCGCAAAGCCGCCGCATGCAGTCGGTGCAGACACCGATCATTCCGGTGGTGGGCGAATGGATACGCCAGCACCCCGGCACCATTTCCCTGGCGCAGGGGGTGGTGAATTACGGCCCCCCGCCGGCCGCCGCCGAGGCCGTACGGGATTTCCTCAGTACAGGCGGCGAACACAAGTACGGCGCCGTGCAAGGTCTGCCGTTGCTGCTGGATGCGACCGCAACCAAGCTGCGTGTCGAGAACCGCATCGACATCGGCGACGCCGCTGACCGGCTCATCGTCACTGGCGGCGCCAACATGGCTTTCCTCAACGCGCTGTTCGCCATCACCGATCCCGGCGATGAAGTCATCCTGCCGCTTCCGTATTATTTCAATCACGAAATGGCGATACGCATGTTGAACTGCGTGCCGATCGCCGTCCCCACCGACGACCACAACCAGCTTTGCCCAGAGGCGATACGCCGGGCGATCACGCCGCGCACCCGTGCCGTCGTGACCATATCCCCGAACAATCCCAGCGGCGCGGTGTATCCCGCAAACGTGCTGGGCACGGTGAATGCAATATGCCGCGATGCCGGCATCTTCCACATCAGCGACGAAGCCTACGAATACTTCACCTACGGCGAAGCCCGTCATTTTTCACCGGGCTCGCTCGCCGACGCCGACCGCCACACGATTTCGCTGTATTCGTTGTCGAAAAGCTGGGGATTCGCGAGCTGGCGCATCGGTTACATGGTGGTCCCGCCTCAGCTTTACGAGGCGGTGCTCAAGGCCCAGGACACCAACCTGATCTGTGCCAGCCTGATTGCGCAGTTCGCCGCCGCCGCCGTCATGCGCAGCGACCCCGCTTACCGGACTGAACGGCTCGCCGAACTTTCACAGGTTCGCTCGGCGGTGCTGGACGAACTCGGGAAGATCGACAGCCTCTGCCGGCACGCCGTGCCGCAGGGCGCATTCTACGTGCTGCTCAATATTGACTCACCGCTGCCCGACACCGAACTGGTTCATCGCCTGATCCGCGAGCATGGCGTGGCGGTGCTGCCGGGCAGCGTCTTCGGCATCGACAAAGGCTGCCATTTGCGGATTTCCTATGGCGCGCTGGCGGGCGATACCGCCGTGGCGGGCATCCGCCGGCTGGTACACGGGCTACAGGCAGTGTGCCGCTGAACGCCACAAGAGCCGCGAACTTCGGCCCGCCGCAACAATCTGAGATAATGGCAATTTAGCCAACAGGGAGAACAATACGATATGAAAAGCGTCTGCGCCGCCATTCTGTGCGCCGGGCTGACGGCAAGCACCATGTGCCGCGCTGCCGACGACAACGATCTGTTTCTCGTCTGGGGAGTAGGCGGTTCGTCATGCAATACCTATCTCGATGCGCGCGCCGCCAACGGCGCCAAGCAGGAAAGCTTCACGTCCTACCTGATGGGTTACATTACCGCCTACAACGTGCTGGTCCCGAACACCTACAATATTGCTGGAGACATGAAGGCGGATCAGATGCTGCTATGGCTCGACGGCTACTGTGATGACCATAAGACCGGCAGCTTCGAAACAGCGGTGCACGATCTGACTGCATCGATCGCGAAAAAACGCCAGAAATCGGCCGACGACACTCCCGCACGCTGGCCCTGATGCCGGAGATGCCATGACCTTCCCGCCCGATGCGCCGACAGAATTGGATCAGATACTGGTCCGGTGCCTGACGCCGCCGCCGGCGGCCTGGCTGGAGTCGGGCGAATCAGGGCTGGCCGCCGCCGCGGTATTGGTGCCGCTGGTGGTGGATGACAATGGCATTGATGTGATCCTTACCGTTCGGGCCGCGCACCTTCGGCACCATAGCGGCCAGATCAGCTTGCCCGGTGGAAGGCGCGAAACGCAGGACCGCGATCCCGTTGCCACCGCGCTGCGCGAATGCGAAGAGGAAATCGGGCTCGAAAGCGAGGCGGTGAAGGTGGTCGGCGGACTGAAGCCGCTGGCGACCGGAACGGGATTTCTGATCAGCCCTGTCGTCGGCCTGGTTTCCGGGATCTCCTCAATCCGCCCGCGGGAACCGGAAGTAGCTGCGGTGTTCCGGGTTCCGCTCGGCTTTCTCATGGAACCGTCGAATCGGCATCGGCGCCACGGCGTCCACAACGGCCGTTTGCGCGAGTATTTCGAGATCCTGTTCCGCTCCCACCGTATCTGGGGCGCCACTGCCGCCGTGCTGATCGACCTGTGCGATCGCCTCATCGGAAAGACGGACGACGTGAGCGAGGTCAAGTATTTGTCGCGTGAAATTGCGAAATTCAGAAAAATGGTTCATGATCAACCCCTAAAGGTCGAAAGACCTTGGGGCCCCCAATGAGTAATAGACAGGAGATCTAAACATGAATAAGAAGTTTGTGAAGGTGTCCGCTCTGGCTTTTGTGTTGGCTATGGGCGCTGGCTGTCAGCAGATTACCCGCGAGGAGTTCGAGGCGGTGAAGTCGACTGCCAACACCGCTCTGAGCGAGGCCCGTGCGGCGAAGTCGGCTGCTGATTCCGCAGCCAACGCAGCGACCGCGGCTCAGAACGCAGCCAACGACGCGCAGAGAGCGGCCGACGAAGCCAATTCGTGCTGTCAGGCCAACACGGCCAAGATCGAGGACTTGTTCAAGAAGAAGATGCGCAAGTAAACAGGTCTGACCGATCAGATTAACCGGTTAGTTAACACAGCCCCGGCGGACGCAGGTCCGCCGGGGATTTTTTTGTCCGGATTTCCAATCGCCGGGATCGGCGCGCAGGATGTCCTACCAGACCTGCTGGATCAGTTCCTTCTTACTCTCCATGGACTGCACCTGCCGTTGCGCTTCCAGCGGCGAAGCATCGAGAATACGGCCGATCTTGACCGGGATGCCGTTGCGAACCTTGATGGCACTGCGGATCTGGTCCCAGTCAATCTCCGAACGTGAATTGCCGACGGCGGCGATAAGCAGGTTGACCACCGCGTTGTAGGGATCCTTCTTGGCGGCGGGATCGTCAGCAAGATTCGGATGCGCTTCAAGGTAAAGCGTATCGTCGCGTCGGCCAATCTTGAATGGCTGGTTGACGATACGCACGTGCGTACCCACCGGCACCTCGGCAAACAGCCGTGAGATATCCTTCGGATAGAGGCGGATGCAGCCGTGGGTAACCCGCATGCCGATACCGTCGACCTTGCCGATATCGGTGCCATGGATGTAATAGCCGGGAATGCTGAGTTTCAGGGCGAACAGGCCCATAGGGTTTTCCGGGCCCGCCGGCACCACCGCGGGCAGTACTTCCCCGAAATCCTGCAGATGTTCCTTGCGTATCGATTTCGGCGGTACCCAGACCGGATTCTTGATCTTCGCGACGATCTTGGTGAGGCCGTGCGGCGTCGTCCAGTTCTCGCGGCCGATGGCCACCGGGTGGGTAATCACCACCCGCGGTTCGCCGGGATTCGCCTTCGGATAATAATAGAGGCGCATCTCCGCGACGTTGAGCACTACCCCCTCATGCGGTGTATCCGGCAATATGTATCGGCTGGGGATCACCAGTTCCTCGCCCTTGCCGCCCCAGCCGAGCATGTCGATCCCGGGGTTGGCGATCTTGACTTCATCAAAGCCCTGGTCGTAGGCGCGCACCACGTCGAGCACTTTTTCATTGCCAACGACAGTTGCCATATTGACCGACCCGACCACGTTGTCTCCGTTCGCGGGCAGGCGCAGGGTGTCCGCCGCCGCAGGCAGGGCAATCAGCACCGCGGCCAGCAGCGCACATCCGTTTCGACTCATTCGCAATGCGTTCATAATCTTCAATCTGCTCAAGTTAACGCCTAATGCATCCGCGCCCCGGGGCCGGTATCTTCCTGCTGAGACTGCCTGAAC
>CAYVOU010000198.1:0-4591 GCA_964453295.1 uncultured Gammaproteobacteria bacterium | reverse complement strand
CCGTCGAATCGAGGATCAGGGTGGCCTTGACGTCACGATCGGCGCCACGGTCGCGCATCAGTTCGTGCACGGCCTTCCAGTCGCCCGTCCCGATCATGCCGGCCGCAGTCTGCGAGATCCCGTTGAGTTCGCTGAGCAGTTCGGATTGGGCGAGGATGTCGACATGGTGGTCGTGCTCATTCATCTCGCTGAAATAGCTCCAGACGACGAGCAATCCGCCGGTCAGCAACAGGATCAGCAAGACAAGTTGCCTCAAAGGCGGCAGGTGGAGTCGCGGTGGCGCGGGGGCGGGATGCATGGGGGCGGTCTGTGGGGCGTTGTCCTGGCTGCGCCAACGGTCGGACGCCATGTCGATTCCTTGGGATGGATCAGCAGTGGTGAGCAATTTCCATGCCCCGCCCGAGGCAACGGCGAAGGTGACGCAGGCGACCCTGCCCCGTCACCGGCTGACACCGCAGGGGGTGTTGTAAGTATATAAGGCGCTGGGGATTTGCCGGGCAACCCGACGATGGCAGGCATGTGGCCGCGGCCCGGCGGGTGCCAACAGGCCTTCGCCACGACACCGGCGGCGGCGGCCGACACGGCGGGATCTTGACGGCATCGCATCGGCGCACCGTCGCAGATCCCGCCGAAATTGCGCGCCGCTCAGCCGCGCCGTCGCCGGGGCAGGCAGATTAGGGCGCTGAGCAGCAGCAGCGCTGAAGCCGGCAACGGCGCCGGCAGCGGATCGACGCCGCCAAGCAATTGGAAGTTATCGATGCGCCAGGTGCCCGCCTTGGTGCCTGCGCCGGCCGCGTACAACGAGACGGTGACTTCTCCGGTCAGGCCGGTGAGGCCGAGTGTCCCGCCTGCCGATGTGAATTCGTCGACGACCGTCGTGCCGTTGGCAACCTGCGTTCCACCCAGGGACAGGATCCAAAGCGTCGGACCGGTGTTGGAAACGCGGTGGTCGAAACTGTAGCCGTCGACGCTGAGGACGTGGCCGGGCTCCACCAACAGCTTCAGCTCGAACGCATTGCCGTCATGGAAGTGGGAGGCGCTGGCCGCCTTGCCAGGATTGCCCGCGACGGCGGTCAATGTCTTGTCGGTGTCGCCCCAGGCTTCGGCGGACAGGTGCGAGGCGATGAGTGCGGGTGCGTTCAGAAAACCGCCCGTACCATCGTCGAAATCGTAGGCCACCACCGTGGCGGCCGCCGCCGGTAGGGCAGGGAACGCCAGCAGCAATGACGTGAAGAACGCAAAACGGGGAAATACGGCGGTACGACCATGACATCCGTCCATGGGACTCTCCTCCTTGAGTTGAAACGCAAGTCCTCATCCTAGAGGACTCTCCAAACATCGCGGGCGAAACGCGGTTGCCCGGCTAACGCTTCCTTTCTAAAGAATCTCAGCCCGACATGCAAGTCCGGGGGGGGCTCAACCCGGCGGCCAGTCGAAGGGTCTGCCGCCGAGTATGTGTATGTGCAGATGGAACACGGACTGGCCGGCCGCCTCGCCGTTGTTGACGACCAGTCGGAAGGCCTCGCCGTGGCCTTCGTCGCGGGCAATCTTTGCCGCGGTCAACAGCAGGTGGCCCAGCAGCGCCTGGTCCTCGGGTGAGGTTTCGGAAAGGCTGGCGATGGGTTTCCTGGGCACGACAAGGATATGAGTGGGTGCCCGCGGGTCGATATCGCGAAAAGCCACGCAGAGGTCATCCTCGTAGACGATCTTCGCGGGGATTTCGCGGTCGATGATCTTGCTGAACAGCGTTTTGGACATGGCGTTCTCCTGTCAACGCGCCGCGCCATCACGAGCAGGGCGCGATGGCGCGGGCGGCGTTAGCCGTCGCGGCCTTCCTCGGACTGATAGAAGTTCATCAGGATTTCGGCGACTTCCGGCCGCGCGAACTCGACAGGCAACGGCTGCCCTGCCGCCAGCATTTCACGCACCTTGGTCCCGGAAAGCTGTACGAAATCGTCGGGCGCATGGTCGGGCGCGTCGCGCATCATCACCACCCGGTTCAGCTTGCGCGAGAACGCCGTATTGTCGGCGCCGAAAATACGTATCTCCAGGGCATCCGTCGGGACCTCCTCCTCGAAGATGGTCTGCGCGTCGAACGGCCCGTAGTACTTGCCGACGCCGGCATGATCGCGGCCGACGATGAGGTGCGTGCAGCCTGCGTTTTGGCGGAATACGGCATGCAGCACGGCTTCGCGCGGCCCGGCGTAGAGCATGTCGAACCCGTAGCCCGTGACCATCACCGTGTTGGCCGGAAAATACAGCTCGACCATCTTGCGGATGGCGGCATTGCGCACCGGCGCGGGAATGTCGCCGGCCTTCAGCTTGCCTAGCAGCATGTGGATCAGGACGCCGTCGGCGTCGACCGCATCCTTGGCCATTTTGCACAGTTCCTCGTGGGCGCGGTGCATGGGATTGCGGGTCTGGAAGGCGACGACCGTCTCCCAGCCGCGCTTGGCAATTTCTTCGCGGATCTGCGTGGCGGTGCGGAAGGTGTCGGGAAAGTCCTGCTCGAAGTAGCTGAAGTTCAGTACCTGGATCGGCCCGGAGACAAGGTATTTTCCCAGCCCCAGGAAGGTTGAAACACCGGGATGATTCGGGTCCAGGGTGCGGAATACCTTCTCGGCTATCAGGCTTTGCTGTTCGTCGGTGAGCGGCTCGATGGCCTCTACGTCCTGTATCGCCAGGATGGGATGGCCGGGCATGTTCGGGTCGCGCAGTGCAATCCGGGATTTGCCTTCGATTGCCGAGATGTCGTCGGTGCAGTTGACGACCGGCACGGGCCAGAACAGGCCGTCGGTGGTGCGCATGTTTTCGGCGACGCTCAGTGCATCGGCCAGGTTCATGTAGCCGGTCAGGGGGTTGAAATAGCCGGCGCCGAGCATGACGGCGTTGGCAGCGGCGGCGGAGTTGAGCAGCAGCGACGGCAGCGTCTCGGCTTCCTTCAACAGTGCCTGGCGCTGGTTTTCGTCGCTGACGTACAGGGGATTCAGGGCCTCCGAGCCGTGCGGCTTGATCATGATCGTAGTCTCCAAAGGAATTGCGTTTACGGAAAGCGCGTAACAATAACGATATTCAGCCGGCCTGCCAAACCTCGGGCCAAGGCGGGACTCAATTGCGAGTCATTTCGCCGACGTGGCGGGCCGCCGGGAGAAAAACTCGGCCTCGCCGCCGCGGCGGATGATGTCGCCCATGTGCAGGCCGAAGCGGCCGCTGCGGCGGTCTTCAAAGTAGAAACGCAGGGTCTGGCGTATGGTCTCGAAGGCGATATGCGGCCAGGGGATGTCGGCCTCCTCGAACAGTTCCACCTCCAGGCTTTCGTCGCCGGGCGAGTAGTCCAGGTCGAGCAGCCGCCCCCGGAACACCATGTAGACCTGGCTGACATGCGGCAGGCTGAAGACCGTGTAGAGGTCGGTCAATTCCACCCGCGCATTGGCTTCCTCCAGGGTTTCGCGTGCCGCCGCCTCGGACGTCGTCTCGTCGTTTTCCATGAAGCCCGCCGGCAGGGTCCAAAGGCCGGCGCGGGGTTGGATGGCGCGGCGGCACATCAGGATCCGGCCTTCCCACTCGGCCAGGCAGCCGGCAACTATCTTCGGATTCTGGTAATGCACAGCGTCGCAGTGGGCGCACACGAAGCGCTCGCGGTTGTCCCCGGTGGGGATCCGCAGTTCGACGGGATTGCCGCAATGGCTACAGAACTTCATGACGCAAGTGGAGCCCGATCAATACGCTGTTGTCCGTCAGGGATGCCGCCGCACCGGGCAGGGGCGCGCCGATGGCACCGGAAACCGTGACCACCGCGAACAGAAGCCTAACTCGTTGTCCGCGTTTGAAATACCCTGCGACTTTACCCGCGAGGCGACGAGGTATTTCCGGTTTCGGCGCGGCGGGAAAAACCATGATTATTATGACACAAGGCGGCCGCCGGTCCGTGACGCGGCTCAGGGTTTCGTCAACAGCGCGGCCAGCGTCGGCCAGATGTTGTCGAGCATGCGCGGCTGGCCGGCGGCAACGGGGTGCAGGCCGTCGTCCTGGGTCAGAGCGGGATTGCCGGCCACGCCGTCGAGGAGAAACGGTGCCAGCACGGCGCCGGTGTCTTTCGCCACCTTCGCGTACACTGCCTTGAACTTCTCGGTGTAGGCCGGGCCATAGTTGGGTGGGATGCGCATCTGCACCAGCACGACCTTGCCGCCCTGGGCCTGAACCGCCTTGACCATGGCGGTGAGATTGGCCGCCATCCGCTGCAGGGACAGCCCGCGCAGGCCATCGTTGGCGCCGAGTTCGATAATGACCAGGCGGGGTTTATAGGCGGTCAGCGCCGCCGGCAGGCGGTCCAGGCCGCCGCGTGTCGTGTCGCCGCTGATGCTCGCGTTTGCGACCCGCTGCGGATAACCTAATGCGCGAAGACGTGCGCGCAGCAGCGCCACCCAGCCCCGGTCGACCTGGATCCCGTAGCCGGCGCTCAAACTGTCGCCGACGACGAGTATCTCGTGGCTGTCGGCGGCGGCCACCTTGAGCGTCGAAATGGAAAGCACCAGCAGACACCCCCATAGCCATTTACCCATGCACGTCGAAACTCCGCCGCTGATCGTCG
>CAYVOU010000197.1:0-4595 GCA_964453295.1 uncultured Gammaproteobacteria bacterium | reverse complement strand
GAGCGGTTGGTCTGCAGGTCGGCCATGTATGGCCTGTTCACCAATGCATAGACCACCAACAGAGGCACCGGATTGAGCTGTTCGACGAACGGCTTGAAGTGGTAGAGGACGACGCGGTCCTCCTGGTAGACGGGCTCCTTGTCGGTGGCCCCGACGTCAATCTCGCCAAGCTCGCTTAAGACCTTGATGCCCTCTGCCAGCTTGTTGCCGATTTCCTGCACTTCTCTCAGTGCGTCATCCGGACTGATTGCCAATGGGAATACCATGTCGTCCCCTTATGCTCGCATACCGCTAGTTATCGCTTGCCGGCGCGCCGCCGACCCTGTGCCGGCTTTTCGTCGGCCTTCGAAATACTGCTGATGTCCCAGCTCGGGGCCTTGCGCTTGGCCGGCTTTGCCGCGGTCTTGGCGGGTTTCTTTGCCGCCGGCACCGGCACGGGCCGCTTGACTTCCGTCACGCGAGGGCTCGACTTCGCCGCCGCTGCGAGCTGCGTCTTCAATTCGGCCACCTCGCGCTTTAGCGCATCGACCTCGGCCGGCTTTTCGGCTTTTGCGGCCTGCTTTGGCGCCGGCCGGACGGCGTCGGCCCGATCGCGCAGCAGCGTCTTCACCGTGCGTTGCAGTTCGTGGTGACGTTTGATCATGCCATTGACCTCGCCACGGGTGGGCATGTTCAGGGCGCCGAGGTTCTCGTCCAGCAACAGCCGGATCTGATGCTTCACCGCCATCACCGCATTGACCATCTCGGCGTAGACATCCTGGAACTCGGACGACATGACGAACTCGGCATAGGCGTCCTCGTTGCAGTCGACCCAGATGTCGTAAAGGGCCCTGACCGAATTGATCGTTTCGCCCTTCTTCCCGGTTTCGATGAGCTTGGTGTAGAGGCGATCCAGCGCATCGGAGTACAGCTTGCCGTGCGCCGCCAGATAATCCTGCATGGCGCGCTGGTAAACCAGCAGCAGGCGCGACAGCTTCTGCATTTCCTCCTGGCCTTCACGGGTATATCCCACACCCGGAACGGAGAGGAACTTTTCCACGTCGGTATGCACCTGGCTGCCGACCTTCTCCCAGACATCCGAACGCAGATTCTGGAAACAATCGCCGGGCATGGCGGAAAAGCCCACGAAGGTGCGACGCAGCGTGTCCATGGGCATCTCGGCGAATGCCGTGAAGCCGTTCATCACATCCGGCATGGCGCTGGCCTGGGTGAAGCCCGACTTCATTTCGTCGAAACAGGCTTTCAGGGCCTTCTGCCAGTCCTGGCCCGCGCCGGCCGCGTCCGTGAGCCTGGTGATCAGGCCGCTGAACTGCTGGCTCATTTGCACGAATGCCTTGCCCTGGTCGACCACGTGGGAATAGAGGTTGCGATTATCGGCGGGCACTGCCTTCGATACCGCCTGCCACCAATTATCCAGGCCTAGCCCCCAAGGGTTGGCAGCGGAAGGGTCGGACTGCGCCGTGCTCTGGTTGGCGAGTGCCGCCCAGGCCTCCCAGTATTGCCGCTGTGCCTTAAGCCAGTCCTCGTTCCAGAAATTCGTCGCTGTGCTATCGCTCATAAGACCTTCCGCGCTGTTGTTAGGATTACGGTCAGAATCGGCGCCAAAAATGTACCACGATGAGTGCTGCACCGCAACAAACGAAGCTTCGGTCGCTGCATCTGCACATCCCCTGCGGCTATAATCGCCGCCTTTTATCACCTCTGGTGGATTAACGATGTCATTGTCCGAACCCCGATTGCAAGCCGCGATCCGTGCCGTCACCGACGCCTGCGCGATCACGCGCCATGTCCAGGCCGGCAGCCAGGACATCGCCAGCATGTCCAAGGACGACCGCAGCCCGGTGACGGTTGCCGATTTCGCCGCCCAGGCACTCATCGCCAAACGTCTGCGAGAGACGCTGGGCGAGATCGTGATGGTCGGCGAGGAAGACAGCGCCGCCTTGCGTGGCGCAGAGTCGTCGTTGCGTCATGCCGTGGTTGAAGCACTGCGACCGGCGTGGGAAGGCCTGCGAGAAGACGACGTCTACGACGCCATCGATGCGGGTAGCCACGATGCGTCCGCCGATGCCTTCTGGACGCTCGACCCCATCGATGGGACCAAGGGCTTCCTGCGCGGGGGCCAATACGCCGTGTCGCTCGCATACATTGAGCGCGGACAGGTCGTCATCGCGGTACTCGGCTGTCCCAACCTCTCGGCGGACCTGCAGCGACCCTTCGACGATCCGGATCCGCACGGCCTGGTCTGCTACGCCGCCGCCGGCCAGGGAAGCTGGGCCGTGCCGGCGGATCGTACCGGCGCCGCGCCGGTGCCACTGCATGCCAGCGCGGTCATCCCGGATTCAATCCGGCTTTGCGAGTCGGTGGAATCGGCGCACGCCAAACACGATTTCAATGCCAGCCTGGTCGACTATCTTGGCGGGCGCGGCGCGCCGGCGAGACTGGACAGCCAGGCCAAGTACGCGGTCGTCGCGCGCGGCCAGGCCGATGCCTATGTCCGCATTCCCAGCCGCGCCGGCTACGTCGAGAAGATCTGGGACCACGCGCCGGGCCTGCTGCTCGCCACCGAGGCCGGCGCCATCGTCACGGACAGCAACGGCGATGCGCTGGATTTCACCGCCGGCCGCGAACTGAGCCGTAACCACGGCATAGTCTGCGCGGCGGCACCGCTGCATCCGCGCATCATCAACGCCATCAGGGATCTGCGAAAGGCTTGAGGTTCGCCACCATTGGCGGGCAGTCAAGGATCTTGCCCGGGTTGAAGATGCCAGCGGGATCGAACGCGCGTTTAATCTCCGCCAGCGCCGGCATCAGGCGCTCGCCCACCGTCGTGGCCAAAAAATCCCCGCGCATGCGGCCCACGCCGTGCTTGGCAGAAAAGGAACCGCGGTACCTCGCGGTGACCGCCGCCACATCCTCGATCATCGCCGTATAGGCATCAATGCCGTCGCCTCCTTTGGCCAGATCCGGGAAGACCGGCCGCAGGTGCATCGCGCCCATGCCGACCGGACCGTAGGCGTAAGCCTTCAGTCCCCGCGCGTCGAGCAGGGCCATGATTTCCTCGTAGTAACGTGGCAGATCGCCGACGTGCACGGCCGTGTCCTCGATGCCGGTCACGGCGCGCAGTCCGCCCGGCATTTCCATCAACAGGCTGAGCGCCGCCCGTCGCAAAGCCCACACCGTGTCGATTTCCGCGTCGTCGGCCACCACCGCCGGCGGCGTACAGGTCGTACCGGCCAGCCTCCGGGCCAGTTCCGCCGCTGCACGTTCCACCTCGCCGTCGTCCTCGCCCGCATATTCGATCACCAGCAGTGAGCGTGCCGGATCACCCAGCCAGCGGCACTGCCGCCCCAGCCGGATGTCCAACCTGCCCAACTCCAGGATGTCCTGGTCCAGCCATTCGACGGCGGCGGGTTCCGTCCCGACGATATCCGGCACGACCTCCAGCGCCTGCACCGGTCGCGCGAACTGGGCGCGCACCAAACGGCGATGAGCCGGCAACGGCGTGAGCTTCAAGGTGGCCTCGGTCACCAGGCCGAGCGTGCCTTCGGCGCCGCAGAACAAGGCGCTGAGATTGAAAGCGGCACCGTCCGTATTCCACGGCTGCATGCGTGCCAATGCATCGAGGGCGTAACCGGCATTGCTGATGATGCCGCGAAACCCTGGATAACCGGCACGGATCGCTTCGATTTCCCGGTCCACGACCGCAACCGCGGCGCGATAGCACTCGCCCTCACGGTCCTCACGTTTGAGTTTCTTCGCCAGACCGGCCGCGTCCAGCGGCTGTGCGCGGATTGCACTGCCGTCGGACAGAATCACTTCGATATCCTCGATGTGCTCGCGCGTGGTGCCCGAACTTACGCCATGCAGACCCCAGGCGTTGTTGCCGATCATGCCGCCGATCTGGCAACGCGCGGTGCTGGAAGGATCCGGCGCGAAGCTCAGCGAAAACGGCGCCAGCACGGTATTGAGCGTGTCCCGCACCACGCCCGCCTCCACCGTAGTGCGGCGCCCATCCAGTTCCAGCGTGCGAAGGTGGTTCATGTAGTAACCGGTGTCGACGACAACGCCGTCGCCTACGCACTGGCCCGCCAGGCTGGTGCCGCCGGCACGGGGGATCAGCGGCACGCTGTTGGCCGCAGCCCAGCGGACCAGTTCCAGGCAGTCGTCGCGATGCATCGGCCGGATGGCCAGCGCCGGGCGGCACAGGTAAGGGGAGGCATCGCGCGCGTAGGCATCGAGCGCCGCGGGCTCGCCAATCACGTCGCCTTCCAGCCGACTTCGCAGCTCCTCCGCTAAAGCAGTCACGGGTTCCATGAATGGCTTACGCGGGCTGGAAGGATTGTCGATCGCTGTTCACATACCGGATTTTAGCAGCATGCCGGCCCGCGCCCACTGGGAGCGCCGTACCGACCGGTTACCGCGCGCCGGAACGAGTGCCGGACAAGGACCGGAGACGCGATTGCCACTGCCCGCTAGGAAAGCATCTGAATAAGTCCATCCTGGACTTATCAGAGCACGGCTGGCAAAAAGCGTGGTTTTTGCCAGCCTTCGCGAACAATGGTTTACACCATCGTCCGCGGCGGCACATCCCTGTG
>CAYVOU010000196.1:0-4607 GCA_964453295.1 uncultured Gammaproteobacteria bacterium | reverse complement strand
CTGCCGCGCAACGTGCAGACCCGAGAGGAAAGGGTGCATCAGGTCATCGGGGTCAAAGTCCGGGTCGACAACCGCGACGACAGATTGCGTGCCGGCGTCAGCGCCGAAGTCCGTTTCGGGCGCGGATCGGACAAGTGACCGCAATCCGGGCGGAAAATCTCGTCCGCCGCTTCGGCGACTTCACCGCCGTCGATCGGATCAGCTTCACTGTCGGGCAGGGTGAGATCTTCGGTTTCCTCGGTCCCAACGGCAGCGGCAAGACGGTTACCATCAAGATGCTCACAGGCATCCTGCCGATCACCGAAGGTAATGCCTGGGTCGACGGCATCGACGTGCGCGCCGACCCGGAAACGGTGCGCACCCGCATCGGCTACATGAGCCAGAAGTTCAGCCTGTACGACGATCTGACCGTGTTGGAGAACCTGCGTTTCTACGGCAAGGTCTATGGGCTGGGCCGGCGGGTCATCGAGAAAAAGATCGCTGCGGTCATCGAGCAGAACAAACTCGGCAACTATCGCAATCGCCAGGCCGGAAGGCTTTCCGGCGGTTGGAAACAGCGCCTGGCCCTGGGCTGTGCCATGCTGCACGAGCCGCGTATTCTCTATCTCGACGAACCGACCGCCGGCATCGATCCCGTGGCGCGCCGCCAGCTCTGGGACCTGCTGTTCGAACTCTCCGCCAGCGGCATCACCTTCTTTGTCACGACGCATTACATGGACGAGGCCGAGCGTTGCAGCCATCTTGCCTATATCTATTTCGGCAAACTGATCGCCGACGGCACGCCCGACACACTTCGCGCCCTGCCTGACATCACACCGCCCGGCACCCATCGGTTTGAAATCACCGCCGGTGAAGTCACAGCCGCCCTGCGCGCCGTGGTCGCCCTGCCCGGCGTCCGCAGCACCACCATCTTCGGCCGCGCCATCCACGCGCTGGTCGAGGAAGCGGTAACCGAGGAATCGCTGGCGGCCGACCTGCGGGCGCAGGGCGTGCGCGTCGAGGAAATCCGGCCGCTGGTGCCCAGTCTCGAGGACGTCTTCGTCGAGCTGACCTACCGTCGCCAGCGCGAGCTGGAGTCGCGCGCATGAACGGGCCGTTTAGGGGCCTGGGCGCCATTTTCTACAAGGAGGTGATCCATGCCCGTCGCGATCGCATGGCGATCCTGTTTTCGCTGATCATGCCGCTGCTGCAGATGACCATACTCGGCGCCGCGATCGATACCAACGTGCGGCAGGTGCCTACCGTGGTGTTCGACCAGAGCGGCGCCAGCCAGACCCTGGGACCGGCCGACCGCGGCACCCAGGAAAGCCGCGCCTTCATCGACCGGCTGCGCAACTCCGACACCTTCAAGGTATACAAGTACGTGCACTCCGACCGCGAACTCAACGAGGAAATGGTCGCGGGACGCGCCAGAGTCGGCATCAAGATCCCCGTGACCTTCGCCCGCGACCTGCTGGACGGCCGCACGGCGCAGGTGTTGGTGCTGGTCGATGGATCCGATTCCTCCGTGGCCGGCCAGGCCGTCAACGTGGCCGGTCAGATCGGCCTCGACGAATCGCTGCGCCGCGTCCTGCCCCCGGGGACGTCGTTGCCGATCGAAATCCGGCCCAAGCTCATGTTCAATCCGGATTCGCGCTCGCCCAATTTCTTCCTGCCGGGCCTGATGGCGGTGCTGCTGCTCTTCGTCACCACCATGCTGACGGCGTTTTCGATCGTGCGGGAAAAAGAGCGGGGCACCCTGGAGCAGCTGCTGGTGACGCCGGCGAAGCCGCTCGGGATCATGACGGGAAAGATCCTGCCCTATTTCGCGCTGGGCGTGGCCGAACTGCTGGCCATCGTCGCCTTCATGCGCTTCGTGTTCGATGTGCCGATCCATGGCAGTGTGCTGCTGCTGGTGGTCTTTTCCACCGGCTATCTGTTCGTCAACCTGACCATCGGCACGCTGATATCGACCAAGGCCAATTCCCAGGCCGAGGCCATGCAGCTGGCGATGATGACGATGCTGCCGAGCATCTTTCTCTCCGGGTATATTTTTCCGCGCGATACGATGCCGTTGGTCTTCTACCTGGCGAGTTACCTGGTGCCGGCGACTTACATGGTGGACATCTGCCGGGGGGTCATCCTGCGCGGCGCCGGGTTGGCCGAACTGTGGGTCGATGCGGTGGTGCTGGCGGCGATGGGTGTCGTGGTGCTGCTGCTGGCGGCGCGGCGCTTCACCCGCATGATCGTCTAGCGCCGCGTCGGGCCGGCCTCAGGTCCGACGCCGGCGCAGGCGGTCGCGGACGTACCAGACCGTCGCGGCGATCATCGCCACCACCATGACGATGTCGATCTGGTGAGAGTACTGCTGAACGATAGTCCAGTGTTCGCGCAGGTGCAGGCCCAGATACAGCAGGAAGCTGTTCCACAGGGTCGAGCCGGCCACGGTCGCGACGACGAACGGCAGGAGGGGCATGCGGCCGGTACCGGCCGGCACCGAGATCAGATGACGCACGACCGGCACGAAGCGCGCGAAGAACAGCGTCCAGGCGCCGCGGCGCTGGTGGAAGAAGCGCTCCGTGATTTCCAGGTCGTGGACGTTCAGCAAGAGGTAGCGTCCCACTTTCAATACGAACGGCCGCCCCCCGTAGTAGCCCATCACATACGACAGCAGCGAACCAATCAGCGAGCCCAGGCTGGTTGCAAAGATTGCCGTCCCGAGGTGCCACTTGCCGTCGGCAACCTGAAAGCCGACGAAGGGCATGATCGCTTCGCTCGGTATGGGAAAGATCATGCTTTCCAGGGCCATCAGGGCGCAGGCGCCGGCGTAATGGGTGCTGTCGAGCACCTTGACGGCGTAGTCGGATATGAGTTCGGTCAGCATGGTTGTATCGCCGCGGGCGCACGCGGGGCGGCGGCAAACACGCCGTGCCGGCTGGACGGCGGTGCCGTCAACGCAATGGACAACTCTGAATGGCGCAACTGCCAATCCGCTGCGGGCTTGAGCCTGTGAAAGTCAGCCCGGTTCCGTTGAGCCGGCTTCGTTGCGGGTCTCAACCTCAGCTTGCCTGCATTTCCCTGGCAAGTTCGTCTAGGCTGGTGTGGCGAATATCCTTGCCTTTGACGAGGTAGATGATGATTTCGCAGATGTTGTTGATGTGGTCGCCGATGCGCTCCAGCGCTCTTACCACCCAGACGACGTCGAGCACGGCGGAAATGCTGCGCGGATCCTCCATCATGTAGGTAATGAGCTGGCGCATGATGGCGTCGTTCTCGCGGTCCACGGCCTCGTCCTCGCGGGCCAGCGTCAGCGCCGCCGTCGCGTCCAAGCGCGCAAAGGAATCCAGAGTGTCGTGCAGTACCCGCTTGACGTGGATCCCCATTGCCACGACGTTGATGTAATAGGACTTCGGGCTTTCGGTCTCGATCAGCCTGGAGGTCATCCGGCTGATCTTGGCGGCCTCGTCGCCTATCCGCTCAAGGTCGCGTATCGTCTTGATGACGGCCAGCACCAGCCGCAGGTCGCTGGCGGCGGGCTGGCGCCGGGCGATGATTTCGGTGCATTCCTCGTCAATCGCCAGCTCCAGCGCGTTGACCTTGAAGTCGCTGCCGGCCACCTCGTCGGCAATCTGCGCCTTGCCCATGGACAGGGCGTCGATCGCCTTGGCGAGGTGTTGTTCCACCAGCCCGCCCATGGTCAGCACCTTCGAGCGGATGTCCTCGAGTTGGTTTTCGTATTCCTGCGATATGTGGTTTGGCAGTGCCATGGCTCACCTCACGGATTTCTGTCGATGGACAGTCCCACGCATAAACCGTTCCGCGGGACAGAACCCATCGGAAACGGCACCGCACGGCAATCAACTATCCTGAAATGTAACACGGCACCGCCGTCCGGGATCACAGATTAGATGACGGTTTTGTTAAAAGATTATGACGATCTGGCGTCAAGCATAGCGCAATGCCGGTGGAAATACGCGGTCCGGGCCGGCAATGACCGGCGCCAATCCGCGATGCTCACTTCTCGGCGACGATATAGGCAAGCCAGCCCGCGTCGGCTTCGGCTTCCTCGGTGGGGATGAATTCGGCGCTGACTTCGTTGCGCTTTTCGTCCCAGGCCTGCCAGTAGACGGTCGTTCGCCGGAAGCCGGCTTCGGCGAGGATCTCGCGGATTTCGGGCAGGGTCCACAGGCGCCAGTGGTAGCTGAAGGCCTTGGGCAGGCGGGAGCCGTCCGGAAAGCTGAAGTTGATATGACAGGTGTAGTCGCCGTTAATTGGATTGTACGCCGCCTGGTGCCAGGTATAGGTGAATCGCTTGTACGGCGTGCGCTCGCGCACCACCTTGAAGGCGTCGTGGCCGCCGTAGCAATCGAGAAAAAAGATCCCGTCCTTGGCCAGGCCGGTACGGACGCGCTCGAAGTAGGCGCGCAACTGCGCCCGTTCCTTGAAAAGCCAATAGCTGAAATTCATCGCCAGGATGATGTTGACGGGCCGCACCTTGACCTTCATCACGTCGTCGTGGATGAGGCTGACCCGCTGGCGGGCCGCGGGCTTGAGCTTCGCCACGTTGTGTTCGGCGCCCCATTCGAGCACCGTTCCGTCGAGGTCGACGCCGAAGGCAATGTTCCCAC
>CAYVOU010000195.1:4236-4615 GCA_964453295.1 uncultured Gammaproteobacteria bacterium | reverse complement strand
AGCACGAAGGACGTCAGCTGTCCGCCGGTCATCGTGCCCGCCACCACGGCGCGGGCGCCTATCCAGAGCACGAAGATGATGGCGCCGAACACCACGGTGATGACCAGCGATGCCAGCAAAGACCGCACGCGCACGCGCCGCAACGCGGTCAGGAAGCTTTTCTCCACCACGTCCGCGAATCGCCGCGACTCCCGCTGCTCGTGCGTGAAGGCCTGCACGGTAGGCGCCGCGTTCAGGATCTCGCCGGCCACGGCCGACGCATCGGCGATGCGGTCCTGCGACTGCCGCGACAGGCGTCGCACCCGCCGGCCGATCACCAGCAGCGGCAACACCAGGAACATCAGCAGGCCCATGTTGATCATGAACAACTTGAAGCTGG
>CAYVOU010000195.1:0-4226 GCA_964453295.1 uncultured Gammaproteobacteria bacterium | reverse complement strand
GCCAGCGGCAGGGCGCAGCCCATGGTGCACAGCCCGGTCGACTGCAGCACGCTGCGCAGGCCCATCGAGATCGATGAGCCCACCACCGTCTGCACCAGCGTCGTATCGCCGGTCAGCCGCGACAACACCTCACCGGTCTGCAGGGTCTCGAAGAACTGCGGCGATTGTTTCAACACATGAGCGTACACCGCGCTGCGCAGATCGGCGGTCACCCGCTCGCCCAACCAGCTGACGATGTACAGGCGGCTGCCGACCAGGATTGCCCACAAGGTCGTCAGGCCGAACAGGAAGAGGAAATGCGGATAAATAGGCGAGCCCGCACCGACTGCGGTGCTATGCCGGATAAAACCCTGGTCGATCATTTCCCGGAACGCCGCCGGCACGGTCAAGAGCGTGGCCGAGGCCATCACCAGCAGGATGCCGGCAAGAACCATCTGGCGGCGGTAGGGACGAAGGAACGGCAGCAGGCCGCGCAACGCCGACAGCCTGCGGTTGCGGCTCGTGGGCGGCGGGGGCGTGTCGTCAATCATCGCGGTCATGGCAACCTGATCATACGCGAACTGCATGACAGGGAACCCGGCACGTCATGAATATCGCCGCGGGACTGGGGCGCCGCGGCGGGGTCTCCCCCGCTTCCCAACCCTCACCTAATCCGGGGAGGAAGCCGCGTCTGAAACCCGGCATCGACCGGGCTCCCAACCCCTTTCGCGGAAGCGGGTCGCGGAGAGGGGAAATACGGACCCGCTCCTCCGTGGATTTCTGCTTATCGTTGTTTCAAGCGTTCGCCATCCGGGCGGCCGCGGCGTCACCCGCCGCGCGGCCGCTGGCAAAGCATGCCGTCAGCAGGTAGCCGCCGGTCGGCGCCTCCCAGTCCAGCATCTCACCGGCGCAAAACACGCCGGGCAGAACCTTGAGCATCAAACTCTCGTCCAGCGCATCGAAACTGACGCCGCCCGCGGTGCTGATCGCCTCCTCGACCGGCCGCGCCGCTATCAGGCGCAACGGAAACGCCTTGATCAATCCAGCCAGTCTCCCCGGTTCCCCGAAAGCATCGGACGGCGTCCCCTCGCGCAACAGCGCGGCCTTCACCCCTTCGATGCCGGCACAACGTTTCAGGTGGGCCGCCATGGATCGTTTCCCGCGCGGCCGCGCCAGGGTCTCAGTCAGCGCATCGAGCGTGCGCCCCGGTGCAAGATCCAACGTCAGCACCGCGACACCGTCATGTTCAATACGCTCCCGCAGCACCGCCGACAAAGCGTAGACGAGGCCCCCTTCGACGCCGGTCCCGGTCACCATCATCTCGCCCTGCTGGCGGTGGAGTTCGCCGTTGATGTCCGTCACCTCCGCCATGACCGACTTCAGCGGCTGTCCGGCAAAACGCTGCGAGAAAAACTCGCTCCAGCCAACGTCGAAACCGCAGTTGGCAGGTTTGAGCGGCGCCACCGTAACACCGCGATCCGCGAGCATCGATGTCCAGGCGCCGTTGGAGCCGAGCTGCGGCCAGCTGGCCCCGCCCAGCGCCAGCACGGTGGCCCCGGCCCGTACCCGCACCGGGCCGTCAATCGTGTCGAAGCACAGCGCGCCGTCGGGGTCAAAGCCGGTCCAGCGATGACGTGCATGGAATGTCACGCCGGCCAGGCGCAAACGATGCAGCCAGGCGCGCAACAGGGGCGCCGCCTTGAACGCCTGCGGGAACACCCGGCCGGAACTGCCGACGAAGGTGGGCACGCCCAGCGCCGCCGCCCAGGCGCGCAGGGCATCCGGGCCGAAGCGTTCAAGCAGCGGTTGCAGTTCACGGCGTCGCGCCCCGTATCGCTCGATGAAGACGGCAAAGGGTTCGGAGTGCGTGAGATTGAGGCCGCCCTTCCCGGCCAGGAGAAATTTGCGGCCCACCGAGGGCATCGCATCGTAGACCGCGACACGCATGCCGCGATCCGACGCCGCCTCGGCGGCCATCAGTCCCGCCGGGCCGCCGCCGACCACGGCCACATCCACGCTGGAATTCATCGAAGGCCCGACCCGCCGTCCGCAAAAGCGGGCATGATACGACAGCCGCGCGCCAATTGCGGCGTGCCGGTCACCGCCGGGATCCCGGGATCAGAAATGGAGACGACGCCCGAGCGTCTCCGTCAGCCGCCTAGCGGCCGGTTCACGGACCCCTGCGTCCGAACAGCGGCCGGCCGACGAAACGGCAACTGCGCGATTGGTTCAGGCCCGTCGCGCCGTCATGACCTCAAGAGCATGCGGTTGATCGCGATGGCAATCTGCCGCGGCGGCACCTCGCCGCCCAGGGCCAGCAATTTGTTGAAGACACCGGGGACCACCGACACCCGCCCTGCATACATGCCTTGTATGCCCGCCTCGGCCACCGCGCGGGCATCGCCTATCGGCAGCCAGCGGAACATACGAAGACCGCTGGCGCCCGATACCTCCTCAAACTCCGTCCGCGTCGTGCCGGGGCACAAAGCGGTGGCGGTGACGCCAGAGCCACGCAGCTCACGCGCGAGGGCGCGTGTGAATGACAGGACATAACTCTTGCTCGCGTAATACACCGCCATGCCGGGCCCGCCGGGCTGGTAACCGGCCACGGAAGCGAGATTCAGGATCCGTCCCTGCCGCCGCTTCAGCATGTCCGGCAGCGCGCGCCGGCAGAGCATGGTCAACGAGGTCACGTTGAGCTCGATCATCGCCTCGGTCGCCAGCGCGTCGATCCCGGTGAATTCGCCGGCCAGTCCCATGCCGGCATTGTTGACCAGGATGTCGACGCGATGCCCGCCCTGCGTAATCGTTTCCCAAAGACCATCGGCCGCGTGCGGCCGTGAGAGATCATGCCCCATCACCGTCACGGACACGCCCTGCGCCGTCTCCAGCTCGGCGGCGAGTTCCCGCAGCTTGTCGGCACGCCGTGCCACCAGGATCAGCGCACAGCCCTTTGCGGCCAGGATCCGCGCGCACTCCCTGCCTATGCCGCTGGACGCACCCGTCACCAAGGCAGTCTGCTTCGTCGCATTCATCACCTCACCTCCCATGGTTTGAGGATCCACTGATGCGCAAGACCACGCGCGAATTATATATCCGCCTTCATTCCCGCATCAGCGCGAGCAGATCGGCGCCATAGCGTTCGAGCTTCTTGGCGCCAATGCCGGAGATCCCCGACAAAGCCACGAGATCCCTCGGCCCCGAGGCGGCAATCGCCGCCAGCGTGCTGTCGTGGAAGATGACGTAGGCCGGCACCGCCTGGGTGCGCGCCTGCTCCGCCCGCCATTCCTTCAGCTTCGCCAGCAAGTCCGCGTCCACCGACTCGTCCGCATTGGCGGCGACGCGCAGCTTCGCTTGTTTCGGCTTGCGCGCGACGACGTGACGCATCTGCACCGGCTGGTCCCCCTTGAGCACCGGGCGCGCCGCCTCGGTCAGCTTCAGGGCGCCGTAGGCCTCGTGATCCGGTCGCGCATAGCCCAGCGTCACCAACTGCCGGAATACGCCGCGCCAGGTACTCTCATCGACGTCGGCGCCGACGCCGTAGACGCTCAGGCCGTCGTGCCCTAAACGCGCCATCCGCTCGGTGTCGCGGCCACGCAGCACGTCGGTCAGGTGCACGGCGCCGAAGCGCTGGCCGGTGCGGTAGATGCACGACAACGCCTTGCGCGCCGCCTCGGTGGCGTCCCAGGTCTGCGGCGGATCCAGGCAGGTGTCGCAGTTGCCGCAGGGCTCGCTCGCTTCGCCGAAGTATTCCAGCAGCCGCACCCGCCGGCAGCCCGCCGTCTCGCACAGGCCCAGCAACGCCTCCAGCTTGGAAAGCGACACGCGCCGGAAGTCTTCGCCGCCTTCCGATTCCTCGATCATGCGCCGCTGCTGCACCACGTCGCGCAGCCCGTAGGCCATCCACGCATCCGCCGGCTGGCCGTCCCGGCCGGCGCGTCCCGTCTCCTGGTAATAGGCCTCGATACTCTTGGGCAGATCCAGGTGCGCCACGAAGCGCACGTCCGGCTTGTCGATGCCCATGCCGAAGGCAATGGTCGCCACGATGATGATGCCGTCCTCGGTCTGGAAGCGCATCTGGTTCGCCGCCCGCGCCGCATTGTCCATGCCGGCGTGATAGGGCAGCGCCGTCATGCCCTGCGCCGACAGCCACGCCGCCACTTCGTCCACCTTCTTGCGCGACAGGCAGTACACGATGCCCGCCTCCCCCTCATGTTCCTCGCGGATGAAGTGCAGCAGCTGCGCCC
>CAYVOU010000194.1:0-4624 GCA_964453295.1 uncultured Gammaproteobacteria bacterium | reverse complement strand
CGAAAGCGATGTCAGCGCTTTGGCCTGGCGGCGCCGGGCGTTCCATACGCGCAAGTCCCGTGGCGCCCGCCAGATCCGCCGGCCAAGCCTGATGGCGAGGTAGAGCACCACCACCGTCACCAGCAGCACCACGGTGAAGAAGGCGAGGCTGGTGCGCAACACCTGGCCGTGTATGCCTATCACGACAAAGCCGGTGTCCTGCATCAGCACGCCGCCGAGCAGCACCGACAACACCAGTACGACCAGACTTGTCAGCAGGAAGCGCATAGTTCGTCCGTCAGGCTCGCACCTGGCCGCCCGGCATCGAAAGACCGGCGCGATGCAGGGGGTACGTGCGGAATTTCAAGTGGATCCGCGAGCAAGCGATATTTTCCAGTGCCATTTTTCAGCTCTTTCCCCGACCCACCCCGCGTGGGGAAGGTAAACATGTTTCGAGGTCCTCTATCGTCCGCCGTCAGGGCGTGGCCTTCTCGCTGCCGATGCCGGCGAGGCGATCGCGCACCATCTGCAGCGACTTGTCCAGGTTCGGCAGCGGCGGTGCCAGATCGAGCTGCTGCATCTTGTCCAGGGTCTCTATGACGTTTCCGACCTGCTGGTCGTTGGTGTCGTAGTAGCGTTTCAGCACCATTTCGACGTGCTTGAGCGAAGCGCGAAAGTTATCCGTGTCGAATCGCATGGCCTGCAGGCGTGCCGCGGCCAGTTCCAGCCTGAGGTTGAACTGCAGCAGGTAGCGTTTGCCCGGATCGAAGACCACGTCATCGGGCACCGACATATCCTTGACCTGGACCAGCTGCACGAGATCGTGCCAGAGCGAATGCACCAGGTCGCGCCAGTTGTTGATCTGGGGGCGCTGGTTCTTCGCCTTGTTCTTGATCTCGTAGTCGTTGTTCCGCAACGGCAAGGTGTCGACGCGGTCTATCAGGTCGGCGAGATATAGAGACAGCCCGGAGATGTCGACCGGCTTCACCGCGCGCAGGCTGTTCAGGTCGGCGATCACCTGCTCGCGTATCGGGATGAAGCTGGGATCGCGGCTCTCGCCCAGGCGCGCGTCGGCGGCCTCCACGGCGGAAATCGCGGTGCCGACGTCACGTTCCAGTTGCAGGCGCTCGCTGGCGATGCCGAGCAGATACTGCGCCTCGCGCAGCCGCCACTGGTCATAACTCTTGGGCTGGCGTTCGGCGATCTGCGCCAGCGATTGCGAGATGGCTTTCTGCGAGTCCTGGAGTTTTTGCAGTCCGCTGTCGATCTTGTCGCTGAGCGCCGCCGTCTTGCCCTCGTCGGCGCGGTAGCGGCTGTCGGTTTCCGTCAGTTGCTGCTTGAGCGCGGCCACTTCGGCATCCACGGCCTGAAAGCGTTCGCGCTGGAGGCGGTCGAGATAATAGCCACCGCCGCCGGCCCCCGCCGCAACCACGAGGATCAGTACGATGCCAAGCCAGCCGCCGCGCGGCCTGGGCGGCGGAGCCGCTGGCGGGGAAGGTTCCGTTGCCGGCGGCGTAGCGTCGGTCGCGGCGTTGTCGGTAGTCGTTTCACTCATGCCCAAAGCCCTCGATCGGCGACGGCCCGATCGGCATTGTTGAATCCAGGCGATCCCCCGCAAGACGCAGGGTCCTCACCGTCACGCGGTTGGCGGCCCGACTCGGACGCAACCGACGTCCGTCTAAATTAATGAGGAAGGCGCGGGGATGGCAAGCGATCATTTCGATTTGAGCTTGAAATCGATCGTTTTGAGGTACTCCGCCTCCGATTCCAGATCGGCCTGGGTCAGGGGGTGGGCATCCAGCCAGCCCTCGGGGAATCGCAGCCGCAACTGGTTATCATTGGCTTCCATGCCGATTTCCGGCATCGCAGCATTGGACCGCGCCCGGTGCAGCACGACCGATATCCGCAATAGCACGCTCAGTCGCCGCATCGCGGCCAGGTCCTCCTCCGCGACGGCCTGGAATTCCTCGACGGGAAATTTGCGCCGGTGCGCCCGCACCAGCAGCGCCAGCTTCTGCTGGTCGCCGCGGGCAAAGCCCGGCATGTCCAGGTTCTGCAGCAGGTAGCCGCCATGCTTGTGAAATTGACTGTGCGATATGGACAGGCCAATTTCGTGCAGACAGGCGGCCCAGGACAGCAGCCTGCGCAACTCGCCTGCCTCCAAACCCCACGCCGGCGCGACCGCGTCGAACAGGGCGAGCACCTTGGATTTCACCCGCCCGGCCTGCGCCGCGTCGATACGGTAGCGCTGGGCCAGATCCGAAATCGTGCGCTCCCGTACGTCGTCCTGATGGATGCGGCCGATCAGGTCGTAGAGCAGACCTTCGCGCAAGGCGCCGCTGGCCACGCTCATCTGCTCGATCCCCATCGCCTCGAACACCGCCGACAGGATGGCCAATCCGCCGGGGAACACCGGCGCCCGCTCCGCCGTCAGACCCTTGACGTCGAGCTTGTCGACATGTCCGGCGTTGACCACCGCCTTCGTCAATTTCTTGAGCCCGGCGGCGCTGATCCCGTTCTTGCACCAACCCGCTTCGTGGATGGCATCGCGGATCGCCAGGATAGTGCCCGACGCGCCGATTGCCGTTTCCCAGCCGAGTTCGCGATAGACCGTACTGACGGCCTCCAGTTCCTGCATGGCGGCAATCTCCGCCATGCGCATGCGCTCCGCCGATATGGCACCCGAGGGAAAGTATTTCATACTGGTGCCGACGCAACCCATGTGCAGGCTTTCCATCTCCTGCGGTTCGAAGGTTCGGCCGAGGATCACCTCCGTGCTGCCGCCGCCGATGTCGACCACGAGACGCCGCTTGCTGTCGTCCTCCAGGCTGTGGGCGACGCCCAGGTAGATCAGGCGCGCCTCCTCATGGCCGGAAATGATATCGATGGGGAAACCCAGCGCCTCTTCGGCGAGATCGATGAAGGCGTTGCTGTTGCGTGCCTTGCGCAGCGTGTTGGTGCCGACGGCGCGGACGTTGCCGCGCGAGACTGCACCCAACCTCTGGCCGAATCGGCGCAGGCACTCGACGGCACGGTGGGTCACCTCCTCGTTCAACCGGTTCTTCTCGTCCAGGCCACCGGCAAGTCGCACCATTTCGCGCATCTTGTCGATCACCTTCAGACGGCCGTCGCTGACATCCGCCACGATCATGTGAAAGCTGTTGGAGCCCAGGTCGATCGCCGCGGCCGTTTCAGACGGTGTCGTACTCATGGCGCGGAGTATAACGGGATTCGGCGCGAATCATGTGCCGGGCGTACGACCGTTCAGGTTTCAGGCAAGGCCTGCGAATCGATATAATTCACGAATCGCCACAAGATCGTCATACGGAGGCCATGAATGGCCGATCCCGCGGTAAAAAGAGTCGATCCGCCCGCGGCGGCGGACATTCTCAAACAAACGGCCGGGGCCTTGCTCATCGACGTGCGCAGCCGCGTGGAATTCGATTACGTCGGCCATCCGATCGGCGCCATCCACGTGCCTTGGAAGGACGCGCCCGACTGGCAGACCAACCCGCATTTCGTTAAGCAGGTGCGGCAACTGCTGCGCGACGTCGGCCGGGCTTCGCCGGAAGACACGCCCATCCTGCTGATTTGCCGCAGCGGCGGCCGATCGCTGGCCGCGGGCGAAGCCCTCGCGGCCGATGGATTCCGGGAGCTGTACAACGTCGAGGAAGGTTTCGAAGGCGATCGCGATGCCGACAATCATCGCGGCACCGTCAACGGATGGCGCTATCACGGCCTGCCGTGGGAGCAGACCTGAGCGGCCGTGTCTCAGTCCTCGTGCCAGATCGGTTCGGCGTGCGCCACCACCCGGCGCGCACCGGGGATGCGATCGTAGAGGCGGTGTTCCAGCTGCCGCACGGCGCCCTCCACCTGCTCCAGCGGCGTGTCGTCCTGGAACCGGCAGTGGAAGGAGATGTAGCGGCCGGTGGCGGAACGACGGATCTGGATGTTGTGCACGTCCACCAGGTATGGTGTCGCATGTCCCTCCTGTTCGATTGTCGCAACCACGTCCGGCGCGTCTTCCAGCGTGGTTTCGACGGTGCGATCCGAAAGCAGCGGCGAGATGTGGCTGTCTATCACCACGTCCTCGCCCAACTCGTTGCGCACCGCATTTTCCAGGCCGGTGGCCACGTCATGTGCGTCGCGAATGCTTTGGTGCGCCGGCACCTCCAGATCGAAGGTCACGTATAGCTGTTCGCCGACCCGCTGCACGGCAACCCGGAACGCCGACAACCCCTGATTGGCGGCGATCCACTTGACCCGATCGGCGATGGTTTCGTTGTCGAGCGCCAGCGGTTGCGTGTGCACCACGATATCGGCGTCCGGATACTCGCCGCGCACCCGTTTCGCCGCTTCGCGCGAGGCCTCCTGGACCCGTGCCAGGGGCAGGGTCCGGCCGACGCTGGCCAGGATCTCGATGAAAATCGTCCGGCCCGCGGGGCGCACCCGCACCCGTTCGACCTCGGCGATACCGGGCACCTTCAACGCCAGGGCCTCCACCCGCTCGGCGACCCCCTCGGGGGCGGTATCGATCAGAATGTCCAGCGTGCGGCGACCCAGCTGGTAGCCGGCGCGGCACACGAATACCGCCACCCCCAGCGCCGCCACCGCGTCCGCCCGGCCGAAACCGAAATAAACCATC
>CAYVOU010000193.1:332-4649 GCA_964453295.1 uncultured Gammaproteobacteria bacterium | reverse complement strand
TGTGCTTGGAATCGGTTTTTGTCGCGCCGCTGACCCGCATCACGCTGCTGCTCTGCAGCAACGCACCGCGCAGGATATCCAGATCCTGAAAAATGCCGTTGCGCTCGGCGTCGCTCAGGCCGCCCAGTCGCAACACCTTGATTTTCAGGGACTCGATTCGGGCAATGTGTTCGCTCAGCAGATCGGTGCCGCTGGCGTCCATGTGAGGCAGCGGCAGCGGCGCCACCCCGGTCTGCGGCTGCGGCGGACGCACCCGATAATCGTCATTCAGCTCCACCATGGCATGCAAACTCGCGCTAAGCAATTCGGAATGGGGAACCACGAGGATACACGAATCGTGACAAATTTTTGAGCATGTCCAAATAACTGGACATTTTGACGGCCGGACAATCGACGGCGGCCTCCATGGAACCTCACTATTCCGAGGATCCGGCGGCGGGCTATCAGGCCTGTGACATAACTGTTGTCAGGAGCGACATGAGTTGGTTCGCGGCACCCCGATTGGCATCCACGACCGCGCGCCCTGCCTCACCCATGCGCACGCGCAGTTCCGGGTCGAGAAGCATTTCGGTGGCCACCACCGCCAGTTCGGCGCCGTTCTCGACGCGCCGTGCGGCGCCGGCTTCGCGCAGCAACTGATCGATAGCGGTGAAATTGAAGACCTGCGGCCCCATCAGGACCGGCAAGCCCAGCGCTGATGCCTCCAGAGGATTGTGACCACCAACGGGCACCAGGCTGCCGCCCACGAAGGCCACGTCGCTGGCGGCGTAAAACATGGGCAGTTCGCCGAGCGTATCGACCAGATACACGTCGACACCCTCCACGGACACCGGATTGTCGGTGCGTTTCACCACTTCGAAACCGCGCTGCACGCAGAGCGGCGCCAACCGCTGCGCACGATCAGGATGTCTCGGAACCAGTATCAGCAACGCATCGCGCACGCGCCCGAGTACCTGATGGAACGCGTCCAGAACCAGTTCTTCCTCGCCGGCGTGAGTGCTCGCGGCGATCAACACTGAACGCGAAGGCCCGAGCACGCTGCGCGTAGCTTCCCCGCGCGTGACCGTGTCCGCGGGAAGATCGACATCGAACTTGACACTGCCGGTGACGAAAACGCGATCAGATGGCGCGCCCAGGTCGATGAAGCGGTCGGCGTCGGCCTGGCTTTGCGCGGCGATGCGGGTAATGGAACGCAGCATATCCCCGACCAGGACGCCCAGCGGGTGGTACGCCGCCGCGGAGCGCGCCGATAAGCGGCCGTTGGCGAGAACGACTGGTAGAGAGCGGCGCCGGCAGGCTTCCACGAGATTGGGCCAAAGCTCGGTTTCGATGAGCACCAGCAGTCGTGGCTCGACCCGCTTCAGGAATCTCGCGAGCGCATCCGGCAAGTCATAGGGGAGATACAGGTGAATGACCTCCGGCCCGAAACCATGCCGGACCGCGTCGGCACCGGTCGGTGTCATCGTGGTGATCAGGATCGGCACGCCCGGATCCTGCTGGCAAAGCCGTTTCACCAGTGGTGTTGCTGCCCGGACTTCACCCACTGACACCGCGTGGATCCAGATCGGTCGGGCGGCCGTGGGGGGGACAAATCCGAAACGTTGCCACCAGCGCTGGCGATAGCCCGGATGCTTTGACCCAAGCCAGAAAAGGCGTAGGAGAACGAGCGGCGCAGCACAGTAGAGCAACAAGGAATACGCCCAGCGCGCAATTTTCGACCGCCAAGATGGGCTCCAGCTCATCTTATGCTTTGCGGTTTGCGAAACGGCACTGGCGGGAAAACGGCAGGCACGATCGACCAGCGCGACGGAGACTGGCGCACACCGGTGTGGCGGGCATCAGCCTGCTGCGCGGGCGTGCAGCCAGTCGAGATATATGCGGACTCCCTCCTCCACCGTCCTGAACCGGCCGGTATATCCCGCGTCGCGAAGCTTGGTCAGATCGGCCTGGGTATAGCTCTGATAGCTGCCCGCAAGCGTATCGGGAAAAGGGATGTATTCGATTTCACCTCGACCATGCCACGCCAGCACGGCGCGGGCAACGTCGTTGAAGGTCTGGCTCTTTCCGGTCCCGACATTGAATATGCCCGACACATTGGTGCCGGTGGCAAACCAGATCGTCGCGTCGACGGCGTCGCCGACGAAGATGAAATCCCGGCGCTGCTCGCCGTCCGCGTAGCCATCGCTTCCCTGGAACAGTCGAACCCTGCCCTGCGCCTGCAACTGGTTGTGGAAATGCCAGGCGACGCTGGCCATGGATCCCTTGTGCATCTCTCGCGGTCCGTAAACGTTGAAATAGCGCAGCCCGACAATCTGGCTGGATGCTGCCGGCAGGACCCTGCGCACATACTGGTCGAATTGGAATTTCGAGTAGCCATAAGCGTTGATCGGACCTTCGCAGCTACGCTCTTCCTTGAATTCCCTGTTACCGCCGTACACGGCGGCGCTTGAGGCATAGATGAAACGTATGCCCCGATCGAGGCAAAAGTGCAGCACCGCCTTGGAATAGCCATAGTTGTTTTGCATCAGATAGCGGCCATCCCACTCGGTGGTGGCGGAACAGGCGCCCAGGTGAAACACGGCGTCGATGTCGTCGGGCAACTCGCTGCCCCACTGTACGTGCTCGAGGAAATTGTCCTTGTCCATGTAATCCATCATTTCGCAATCCACCAGATTGCGAAACTTGGTACCGTCAGTGAGATCGTCGACCACCAAAATATCCTCGCGCCCCCGCTCGTTGAGGGTGCGAACGAGGTTGGCGCCGATAAATCCGGCGCCGCCGGTCACTACGATCATGTTAGGGAGCCTCCTCTGTCATGCTGGCGCGACCAGCCGCTTCAATGATGCGGCTGCTGGAACATCCAGCGAGAAATTCGAGTATGACGACATCGCCGCCGCCGGCACGCACGCATTCGGCGCCGGCGACCTGTTCGGGGCGGTAGTCGCCCCCCTTGACCAGCACATCGGGTTTTACCGAACAGATCAGCCGTTCCGGCGTGTCCTCCCCGAAAGCACACACCCAGTCCACGGCAGCCAAGCCGGCAAGCACCGCCATGCGCTGGTCGACCGGGTTGAGCGGCCGGCCCTGGCCTTTCAGACGCAGCACGGAGGCATCATCGTTTACCGCGACGATCAGCCTGTCGCCGAGACGGCGAGCCTGCTCAAGGTATTGCACGTGTCCGGCATGCAGGATGTCGAAACAGCCATTGGTCATGACGATCCGCTCGCCGCGGCGCCGCGCCGCCTGAACTTCCCGCAATAGCGTATCCTGGTCGACAACGCCGTGACGGGCACCATTTGCCGTATGCAGCGCCGCCTCCAGCTCCCGCGGCGTGACAGTCGCCGCCCCAAGCTTACCCACGACAACACCTGCGGCGGTGTTCGCAAGCGCGGTGGCCTGCACGAGATCGTGGCCAGACGCCAGTGCCGTGGCCAGCACGGCACATACGGTGTCGCCGGCGCCGGTCACGTCAAACACGTCGCGTGCCTGAGCCGGAAGGTGGACCGCGGGTTGATCTCGGCGGATCAACGACATGCCCTTTTCACCGCGCGTGACCAGGACCGCGCCAAATTCGAAGCGCTCGCACAACATCCGTGCCCTGCGTTCAAGGTCACCGTCATCGGCGCTGGTGCCGGCCACGGCTTCAAATTCCTTCAGATTCGGCGTAATCACTGTCGCGCCGCGATACCGGGAGAAGTCAGTCCCCTTGGGATCGACAATGACCGGCTTGCCTGCCTGGCGCGCGCAGGCGATTAGTGCCTCCGGCTCGCTGAGGCAGCCCTTGGCGTAGTCCGACAGCACGACGATGTCGGCCGTCTCCAGTCCTGACTGCACATTCTCCAGCAGGGACGCGGCATCGAGCGTCGGCTGGGCGTCCTCGAAATCCAGCCGGATCAGTTGCTGGTGCTGACTCAGCACCCGCAACTTGACGACAGTCTGGAAGCCACCGACCTTCGCCAGGAGGCAGCGGATCCCCTGCTGCTGCAACCGGTGCACTAGTGCATCGGCGGCGGCGTCGTCGCCGGTGGTCCCGGCCAGCGTCGCGGCGCCGCCCAGGCTGCGGATGTTCAGAGCCACGTTGCCGGCGCCGCCCGGGCGCTCGTCCTCCTTGGTGATCAGCACCACCGGCACTGGCGCCTCGGGCGATATCCTGCTGGTGCTACCGTGCCAGTAGCGGTCGAGAATGACGTCGCCAACCACCAGCACGCGAGCCTCGGAAAAGTTTCGTTCGAACGGGTCCATGAAATGCGAATTTGTCCAGTGAGCAGAATCGGCCTGCTATCCAGCTTTTCTCGTTCCGGCGCGCCAGACACCGAG
>CAYVOU010000193.1:0-322 GCA_964453295.1 uncultured Gammaproteobacteria bacterium | reverse complement strand
CACCGAGGCCGTATTCGCCCCGCGCCGCTTGCGCCCGTCGGAATCTTATCACAAGCTATTGCGACGACATGTCCGGCAATCGGGGGTCATCTGAGTGTATACGGTCAACCTGCAGAAAATCCGCGCCGCGCAAGCCACCGCCCTGGCAGCGGCAATGCTCCTGGTGGGCATCGATACGCATGCTGCAGATTACACTGCGCCCTACACGGCCAGTTACACGGTGTCCAATAACGGCACGCGCGCCGGCGTCATGACACGCAGCCTCAGCGCCGGACCCGACGGCACCTACGTGCTGGAATCTCAACTTATCGCCACCGAGGGA
>CAYVOU010000192.1:0-4663 GCA_964453295.1 uncultured Gammaproteobacteria bacterium | reverse complement strand
CTATTTACCATTCGACCAAACCTGTTGCACCTACCTTCGAATGATGCCTTAGGCCATGGGTATTGAAATCAAGCTGACCGACAAGGAACTGCCGGTATCGCCGGTGTTCATCGATTTTCTCTCACACGTCCTGTTCGGGAAGGATTTCGGAAAGACACAGTGGGGGGACCAGTTGCAGGAAGGGCTCTGGGCTGGCATGAACGATATGATGAACGATGTCGCCGAGCACGCCCAGGCAGTAATGAGCCATCCGGATGGTCAACAGCACATTGCCAGAGCCTATGCCCTGTTCGTTGCGCTGCTGACCGGCGACGTCGATGCGATACGCGACCTGCAACTACGGTTTCATTTCATCAATGTCATCGGCGTACCGCGCAACGGCGGCTCGTATCTGACCAAGGAAATCTACCGGGCACTGGGCTACGATCCCGACCACGTGCCAAATGTCATCGCGCACGACGGCTTTCCGGAGGCCGGCCCGTTTCGATTCGACAAGGGCGTGAACAGCTGGGTGCTGAGCCTTCAGACCATGGCGGAGTACCTGACCATGGTGGAAATCTATTTCGGCAAGGCCAGGCCGCGTTCGGGCAAGATTATCGTGCCCAAGAAACTGACCAAGGGCACTTATGCCGGCGGATTTTTTCACCGCGTGCTGGGTGAGGCGGTGGAAAACATCCTGACCGTCCGCCATCCCGTGACGTCATGCATTTCGACTTACGAAAAGTCGGGCGGCCTGCCCGACGACCAGCGCTTCGTGATCCGGGGCAACATCGAAGAATGGGTGCGTCGCGACCTCGTCTATACCGGTCTGGATCCGGACGCGTTGATGCAGATGAACTATTTCGACGCCTATCTTCGATACTGGGAGCAATACCACTATTACATCGCCACCACCGGGCTGTCGGCGAACCGGGACATCCAGGTCGTTGCTTACGGCGCCGATCGTATGATGGACATGGCGCGCGGCTTCTATTACCGGTTCGGCCATCGCAATCCGTCGCCGGAGCCATTCGAGGTCTTCGACAAGCGCGACCGGCACGCCGACTGGTTCCGCAAGGCGGAACCCGTGGTGCAGCGGGTGAGCGAAGTGTGGTCTAGAGTGGGGCTGCCATTTCCCCATGAAGAGGTGATGGAAGCCTGGTGATCCCCGCGGGCGCGCCTATCGCGCCGCAGCGGGATTGTCGATCTGGTCTTTCAGGTGTCCACCGCGTATGGTGGCTCATGGAATTCGCAGCTTGGGCCGTTCGCGGCGCCGAGGTGCAGGTCCTTGCTGTCGGCCAGGTCCAGGCGCAGGGCAGCAAGCAGGGCCTGTCCGCCATCAGGGTCGGCGGCGGACAGCACGATCTCGCCGACGCTGTTTTCCCCGTGAGGCAGGTAAAGCTTGGTGCCAGGAGGCACGACCGTTGAGTCACCCGTCCGACCGCGGAACAGCCTCTGTTTCACCTCACCACGAAACTTGAGACGGGCTATCACTTCCTGGCCGGGGTAACAGCCCTTGTTGAAGCTGATGCCGCCGAGCGCATCAAGGTTCAGCACCTGCGGCAGGAACTGTTCGCGCGTCGCCTCGACGATCCAAGGCTGGGCCGCCTCGATGTCGGTCAGGGTCCAGGAAGCGGGCCCGACCGGGCGCATAACGCCGGCGGCGTGGGTCCAGAGCGTGATTATCGCTTCTTCGCTTCCGATGATGATGAAGCGCGGCTTCTCCCCGGCAATGCGGATCAACGAATAGTCGGCGCCGTGCGCGGCATGGTTCACGGTGGCGGGCGGTGAGACCAAGTGCTCAGACAGGAAGGCGGCAACGCCGTCGCCGCTCATGCCGAGGCCGACCAGAGTTTCGCTGCGGTCCCGGAGTTCCACCTTGGCGCGCAACACGAACATTTGCAGCCGCTTGGTCACCACGTCCTTCAGGACACGGGGGAACAGCAGCCAGAAGCCATCAGGTCGGCGCAGGATCCGAAATATCGCCAGGACCCTGCCTTGGGCTGAGCACCAGGCCGTCAGATGGCTCTGGCCGGGCCGCATTTCCATGATGTCGCTGGTGAACTGGCCGCTGAGAAAATTCTGGGCGTCATCACCGCTGACTTCCATTACTGAAAACTGCGTAAGGTCGCTGATGATGTCGCCATTCAGCGCCGCGGCTGCCTCCGCCTCCGGGGCGCCGAAGTCCGCGACCTGGCCTTCCCGAAGGTTTGCACCGGCATCCATCAGCACGGAAATCCACCTGTCGGACATCAGTTTTCCCCTGGCATGATCGTCGTGCGGATACGCCGAACCATCGCCGCCAGCGCGCTGTCCTCGGGGATCGCGCGGCCCGTCAGCCAGTCGTAAAGCTCGGGATCCTTCTGATCCAACAGGAGGCTGAAGCATTGCTTATCCGCCGGGTCCAGGGATGCGTAAGCGCCATCGAGAAACCGGCCAAGGAGCACGTCCAGTTCACGTGTGCCACGCCGGCAGCGCCAGCGCACCTCATTGTCGTTAACCATGATGGACATTGTAGCGTCGCTGGAGAAGCCTGGTGCGGAAATTGTAACGCGACAGGCGGTGCGTCTGGAGGTGCGGGACGGATCCGGTGATCGTCGGTTCGGCCGGTATCCGGCATGGAGCTGGCTGGGAGGCTCACCCAAGATTACCTTGGTTGCCGTGTCGAAGGATTGCCGGGGTTCGCGTCGCTTGCCCCGGCCCTCACGTCGATGCGGGAAAGCCTCAGCCCTGACGCGCGACCATCAGCTTCTTGATTTCCGCAATGGCCTTGGCCGGGTTCAGTCCCTTGGGACAGGTCTTGGTACAGTTCATGATTGTGTGGCATCGATAGAGGCGGAAGGGGTCCTCCAGCGCGTCCAGGCGCTCGCCGGTGTTCTCGTCGCGCGAGTCGGCGATCCACCGGTATGCCTGTAACAGTACCGCCGGGCCGAGATAGCGCTCGCCGTTCCACCAGTAGCTGGGACAGGAAGTTGAACAGCAGGCGCAGAGGATGCATTCGTAAAGACCATCGAGTTCGGCGCGTTCTTCCTTGGATTGCAGCCGCTCGCGATCCGGCGCGGTCGATTCCGTTTGCAACCAGGGTTTGATCGATGCGTACTGCGCGTAGAAATGCGTCAGATCGGGCACGAGATCCTTGACCACCGGTAAATGCGGCAGGGGGTTGATCGTGATCGCGTCCTTGATATCGCCGATATCCTTGGTACAGGCCAGCGTGTTGGTGCCGTCAATGTTCATGGCGCAGGAACCGCAGATCCCTTCGCGGCAGGAACGGCGGAAGGTGACGGTGGGGTCCAGTTCGTTCTTGATGTAGATGAGCGCGTCCAGCACCATTGGCCCGCACTTGTCGAGGTCGATTTCGTAGGTGTCGATGCGGGGATTCTGCCCGCTGTCGGGATCGTAGCGGTAGATGCGAACCTGCCGCGGGCGGCCGCCGCCATTGGCGGCCTGCACGGTCTTGCCGGTGCCGACGATGGAGTTCTTGGGTAGCTTGAATTCTGCCATGTTATTTACTCCGATAAGTACGATATGCAGGGCATGATTTGCGCCAGGTCCGTCGAATGCGAGGGCGTCAGCGCTTTACCCAGCCCGCTCCACGATCAATAGACCCGTTTCTTCAGCGGCACGACTTCGACCTCGTCGGTCATCGTGTGCATGTGCACGGGGCGGTAGTCGATACGGACATCGCCCTTGTCGTCGACCCATGCCACGGTGTGTTTCAGCCAGTTCACGTCGTCGCGCTCCGGATAATCGTCGCGGGCCTGGGCGCCGCGGCTCTCGGTGCGGTTGTCCGCGCCTTTGATGCTGACCATGGCCTGCGCCAGCAGGTTTTCCAGTTCCAGGGTCTCGACCAGATCCGAGTTCCATATCAACGACCTGTCGGCCACCTTCACGTCGGCGACGGAATTCCACACCTCGGTCAGCTTGGCTATGCCCTCCTGCATGATCGGGCCGGTACGGAACACGGCGCAATGGTTTTGCATGATGCGTTGCATGTTCAACCGGATCTTCGCCGTGGGCAGTGAACCGTTGGCGTGGCGCAGCCGGTCGAAACGCGCCAGTATGCGATCGCTGACGTCGGCCTTGAGCGGTTTGTGCGGCTGTTCTTTGGTCATGTTGTCGCCGCACCAGTTGGCGGCGGCGCGACCGAAGACGATCAGATCCAGCAGGGAGTTGGAGCCCAGGCGGTTGGCGCCGTGAACCGAGACGCAGGCCGCCTCGCCAATCGCCATCAGCCCCGGCACGACGGTGTCCGGGTTGCCGTCCTTGACGGTAACGACCTGGCCGTGGTGGTTGGTCGGGATCCCGCCCATGTTGTAGTGTGCTGTCGGCAGCACCGGGATGGGTTCCTTGGTGACGTCCACGCCGGAGAAGATGCGCGCCGTTTCGGCGATGCCCGGCAGCCGCTCGTGGATCACCTCCGGTCCCAGGTGTTCGAGATGCAGGTAGATGTGATCCTTCTCCGGACCGACGCCGCGGCCCTGCAGGATCTCCATGGTCATGGACCGGCTGACGACGTCGCGCGAGGCGAGGTCCTTGGCGTTGGGCGCGTAGCGCTCCATGAAGCGTTCGCCTTCGCTGTTGGTCAGGTAACCGCCTTCGCCGCGGCAGCCTTCGGTCATGAGGCAGCCGGCGCCGTAGATGCCGGTGGGGTGGAACTGGATGAACTCCATGTCCTGCAGCG
>CAYVOU010000191.1:0-4680 GCA_964453295.1 uncultured Gammaproteobacteria bacterium | reverse complement strand
TCCGCCATGCCGACCGACCCCGATGCGCTGTACCAGGTCTTTGTGTCGATACTTCGCGTCCACGGTTATGCCGCAATCCCGAGCGGCAATGTCATCAAGATTGTGCCGGACGCCAGCGCCCTTACCGAGGCCGCCGCACCGCCTGATGACGGCGCCGGTGGCGAGGATGAGATTGTCACCCGGGTCATCCCGTTGAAATACGTCCAGGCGACGGCGCTGGTGCCGATCCTCCGCCCGCTGATGCCCGCGGAAGCGCACCTGGCGGCTCATGCGGCAAGCAACGCCATCATTGCGTCGGACACCCGCGCCAATGTCGCGCGAATCGCACGTATCATCGAACGCGTCGACAAGAAAAACGACCGTGCCGTTGAGATTATCCATCTCGAACATGCCAATGCGGAGGATCTCGCGCGGGTCATCAACTCAATCAAGCCGCAAACGACCGAGGCTGCACAAGGCGGCGGAAACACGCCTTCGGTCGCGGCGGACAAGCGCACCAACAGCATCTTGCTGGGCGGCGATCCCAATTCGCGGCTTGAATTGCGGGCGCTGATATCGCACCTGGACACGCCGGTCATCGACGACGGCAACACCGAGGTGATTTACCTGCATTACGCCGCGGCCAAGAACATGGCCTCAATTCTCGAAAAACTGGGCAAGAAACTGCAGGACACATCCGCCGGCGCCGGGAACGGCGCGGCACCGGCGGCGCGAACCGCCACCGACACCGGTGGCGATCCGAAGGTGATGATCCTGGCCGACGAGGCCACCAACGCTCTGATCGTCGAAGCGCCACCCGCCAAGATGCGGGCAATCAAGTCCGTGATCCGCGCCCTCGATATCCGCCGCGCCCAGGTCTACGTGGAGGGAGTCATTGCCGAGGTCACGGACACGACCGCGGCGGAACTGGGTGTGCAATGGCGCACAAACAACCCGAGCAACGGCATCCTTGGCGGGATCGTGCTTCCGGGCACGGCTGCCGGCAACATCCAGGCGTTGGCCACCGGTGCCAGCGCCGCGGCGACGCTGGCCACCGGCCTCTCCCTGGGTTTCGTCGAGGGCGGCACGATCCGCTCGCTGCTGCGGGTGCTGGCCAGCGACAGCCATAACAACGTCCTCTCGACACCGACCCTGGTCACCCTCGACAACGAGGAAGCGGAAATCGTCGTCGGCCAGAATGTGCCTTTCGTCACCGGCCAGTACACCTCGACCGGCACCGGCCAGGGCGTCACCAATCCGTTCCAGACCATCGAGCGGCAGGACGTCGGCGTCAAGCTCAAGGTCGAACCGCAAATCAACGAAGGCAATGCCGTCCGGCTCAAGATCTCCCAGGAAGTCTCCAGTGTCGCCAACAGTTCCACTGCCGCCGATCTCATCACCAACAAGCGCTCGATCAAAACCGACGTGCTCGTCGACGATGGCGAGACGGTGGTCATCGGCGGGCTCATCGGCGACGACGTGACGCACACCACTCAGAAAATACCCATACTCGGCGACATCCCCTTGCTGGGGAATTTCTTCAAGAATCAGCGTAACGATCGCACGAAGACCAACCTCATGGTTTTCCTGCGACCCACGATCATCCGCGACGCACAGACCGCGGATACGTTAACCATGGGGAAATACGATTTCATCAGGAAGCAGCAGCACGCGGCTCATTCCACGCGGATCTCGCCGATACCGGATGACGCCGTGCCGCAGTTGCCGCCATTCCAGCCGACGAAACCTGCACCCGGCCCGAAACCGGGCACGTCCACGCACCCGGGCTTCCATCCGGGCGCGCATCAATAGGACCTCAACGCGCGGATTCCGTCATGCGAACAACGATGCCGAATGAACTCCTGCCGTTCGCCTTCGCGAAGCGACACGGCGTTGTCGTCAGCCATGTCGAGGAAGGGACGGCGGAAGTGACCAGCCGCGACGAGACGCCGCCCATGCTCTTGATCGAGCTGCGTCGCTACCTGCGCCGGCCGTTTTCGATCAGGCAGGTTTCGGAGGAGGATTTCGAACGTCTTCTGCAGCAGACCTATGAGCGCGGCCAGCAACAGGCCCAGGACATGGTGCAAAGCCTGGGCGAGGATCTCGACCTCGCCGAAGTCGCCCAGCAGCTCGCCGAACCGGCCGATCTCCTGGAGAACGCCGACGACGCGCCCATCGTGCGACTGATCAATGCGCTGCTGGCGGAAGCCATACGCGAGAACGCCTCCGACATCCACATCGAGCCGTTCGAGGGTCGTTTGGCGGTGCGCCTTCGGATCGATGGCGTCATGCGCAAGGTGCTGGAACCACCGCGCGCCATCGCTCCGCTGGTCGTGTCGCGTATCAAGGTCATGGCCAAGCTCGACATCGCGGAAAAACGTCTGCCGCAGGACGGGCGCATTTCCGTGCGTATTGCCAACCGCCCGGTGGATGTGCGCGTGTCCACCATGCCCTGCGGACACGGCGAACGGGTGGTCATGCGTCTTCTGGACAAACAGGCCGGCCGCCTGCACTTGAACGAAATCGGCATGGACGCAGAGACGTCCACCCGTCTCGACCAGCTCATCCAGCGGCCGCATGGGATCATCCTGGTCACCGGACCGACCGGTTCCGGGAAAACGACGACGCTATACGCGGCTTTGGTGCGGTTGAACGATGCCAGCCGGAACATCATGACGGTCGAGGATCCGATCGAATACTATCTCGACGGCATCGCCCAGTCGCAGGTCAACAGCAAGATCGAGCTCAATTTCGCCCGCGGCCTGCGAGCGATCCTGCGTCAGGACCCCGACGTGGTGATGGTCGGCGAAATCCGCGATGCCGAGACGGCTCAGATCGCCGTCCAGGCCAGCCTCACCGGTCACCTCGTGCTGTCCACGCTGCACACCAATTCCGCCGTCGGTGCCATTACCCGTCTTCGCGACATGGAGATCGAACCGTTCCTGCTCGCCTCCAGTCTGATAGGCGTGCTGGCACAACGGCTGGTGCGGGTTCTTTGCCCGCATTGCAAGGCCGTCATGGAGCTGGTGACACCGGAGATGGAATGGCTGGGGATCGAGCGGATCACCGAAACTCCGATTTACAAGCCCGTCGGTTGTCGGCTGTGCAACTTCACCGGCTATCGTGGCCGAACCAGCATCTACGAACTGGTGATCATCGATGACGTGATCCGCCGGATGATTCATGACGGAGCGGGCGAGCATGAGATGGAAAGCCAGGCACGTACGCAGACCCAGAGCATACGCGACAGCGGACGTGACAAGGTCCTTGGCGGGCTGACCTCCGCGGACGAGGTCCTGCGCGTCATACGCGATCTTTGAATGGCCGCATCTACCGCTCCCAGCCGACCGCCTTCAAATGTCCGCGCATCGCCGCCTGAAGGACGGAAAAGCCGCGGGCCGTCCACGACCCTCATAGTCCCGGGCAGCGGCTCGGCACGCTAAGCCCGTTCTCGTCATGCCGGCCTTCGAATATCCCGCACTGGATGCAACCGGTCGCCGCCGTCGGGGCACGTTGGAAGGTGATTCCGAACGCCACGCCCGATCGCAGCTCCGCGGCCAGGGTTTGACGCCTCTGCGCGTGGAGACGGTAGTGCGGCGCGCCCGCCCGGCATTTTCGAAGCTCTTTGCGCCGCGAATGAGCAGCGAGCAACTGGCTCTGATGACCCGGCTGCTGGCGACGCTGGTCAAGTCCGGGTTGCCTCTGGACGAGGCGCTGTTGGCGCTTACGGTGCAGTCCGACCAGCCGGCCGCCAAGCGGATCATGACCACCGTGCGCTCGCGGGTGCTCGAGGGCCACAGCCTGGGTCGGGCATTCGCCCAGTTTCCGGCCGTCTTTCCGGAGCTTTACATCGCCACGGTTGCCGCCGGAGAACAGACACCCCACCTGGGCCTCGTCCTGGAGCGGCTGGCCGATTACATAGAGGAACGACAACAGCTGCAGCAGAAGGTGCAGATGGCCATGCTTTATCCTGCCATTCTGACGGTGGTATCCATCCTGATTGTGGCCGGCCTGCTGACCTATGTCGTGCCGGAAGTGGTCAAGGTGTTTGCCCACATGAACCGGCAGCTGCCGATGCTGACCCGCTATCTGATTGCGACCTCGGATTTCACCAAGCAATGGGGATTGATAGCGGGGGGAATCATCGTCGTACTGGCGATGGTGGCAAGGCGGCTGGCACGGATCCCTGCCATGCGCCTGCGGCTGCATGCGCTGATGCTGCGCCTGCCGATCATCGGCAGACTGATTACCGAGACCGACGCTGGCCGGTTCACCCGCACGCTCGGGATCCTGTTGCGAAGCGGTGTGGGGTTGATCGATGCCTTGCGCATCAGCGGCAAGGCGCTGGGCAATCTTCCGATGCGCAATGCGGTGACCGAAGCCACCACCAAGGTTCAGGAAGGCATGGCGCTGAACCAGGCCCTGCGCGCGACCGGCCGATTGCCCTCGCTCAGCATGCACTTGATCGCGAGTGGCGAGGCGGCCGGGAACCTGGACGTCATGCTCGATACCGCGGCTCGCATGCACGAGCGTTCTCTGCAGACCGCGCTTGCCACCCTGCTCGCTCTCGTCGAACCGCTTCTGATCCTGACCATGGGCCTGATTGTCCTGTTGATCGTGGTGGCAATCATGCTGCCCATCTTCGACATGAATCACATGGTTTGAACCTGGCGCACCGCCACGCAGCCAGGTCCGGCCGCG
>CAYVOU010000190.1:0-4696 GCA_964453295.1 uncultured Gammaproteobacteria bacterium | reverse complement strand
GCCGGACACGTCGATCAGCACGCGCAGATCGACATTGTCCGCCGCCGTCGCCAGGGGGGCGGCGCCGAAAAAGCTGAGCAGCAGCAGCAGTCGGACGTGATGTATGCACAATTTCGCAGGCGGAACATGATATTTGCACGTGTAAGGCCTTATCGACAGAAACGCCGGGAACTTTACCTGACCCTCCAGGCTATTTTCTTGTGCTGTCAATACGTTATCGAAACTGTTATGCCCAATGTCGTTCGCATGGACCCGGCCGACGCGTTAAGGACCCGGATGCGGCAATACAGCAAGACGCGGCCCGGAATGCCCAATCCGGGGCGGTGAACATGGCACCGACAGGAAGCGGCGCCTGCCGGCCGTGGTTCGTTTACCTGATAGAGTGTGGCGACGGCAGCTACTACACCGGCATTGCGCTCGATCCGGGCGCGCGATTCGCGCTGCACCAGCGCGGGAAGGGAGCTCGTTATACACGCTCGCACCCGCCGGTGCGGCTGGCTTGGGTGGGGCGATACGAGGATCGTTCGTCGGCCCTGAAAGCGGAGTACGCCATCAGACGGCTGCCGGCGGCCCATAAGCGCGAGATGGCCGCCTGCTTCCAATCGGAAGAACTCGCGGTCGGCGGTGGTTCCTTTACGGCCGATCCGGAACGCGGTAGTGGTAGTAAAGCATGTTGACGTATTGCGTCACCGCTTCGATGTCCTTGTCGCTCCATGCGAGGCTGGAAAATTTCTGCCAGCGTATGACTTCCGCGCGCAGGTCCTTCCAGTCCTTGGCGATTTTCTTGTCGCGCCAATGCACCTCGGTGTTGTGACAGGCAAGGCAATGCGTTTCGTACAGCAATTCGCCGCGCGTGGGTTCGCGTGCCCGCATATCGTCGGCATGGGCGACGACGGTGAACAGGACCCAGGGCATGACAAGGATTGATTTACGGAACATGGCGGCTCCAGAAATTTCCGTTGACGGTTTCAGTATATGCGATCGCCCGACCGCGACTTATCGATATGCCCGAAGGTCCCATGCAGCGGTAGGCATTGCAATGATTGCGATCAAAGAACTATTGAATCGAATTTCGGTCAATCGCTAGCCGATGCCCGTGAACTCGAAAGCCGATGACGACCGGTTCCAGCTGTCCGACGGCCGTACGCTGGCCTGGCTCACGATTGGGGATCCGGGCGGCAGGCCCGTGTTCTATTTCCACGGTTATCCCGGTTCGCGCCTGGAGGCGCAATTCGCGACAGCGGCCGTGGCGCGTTGCGGTTTGCGGTTGATTGCGCCGGATCGACCCGGGTTCGGCGGATCGGCCTTCAAGCCCGGAAGGACGATAGGTCAATGGAGCGACGACGTCGCCGAGCTTGCCGACCATCTCGGCATCAACCGATTTGCCGTCATCGGGGTATCCGGCGGGGGACCTTATGCGCTGGCCTGCGCCGCCCGGATACCGCGGCGCCTGACCGGTGTCGCGCTGGTTGCCGGCCTGGGCCCGCTGACACAAGCGCGGCTGGCCCGCGACATGGCGATCGTGGATCGACTGGCCTTGGCGTTGGCGGCGCGATGTCCGCCTTTGGCGCGTTGGGCCGTGCGCCTGGCTGCGTACTGGGTCCGCCGCCATCCGGCGCATTGTCTGGCGGCGATGGCAGCGGGGGTCGAGCCGGTGGACCGGCACGTGCTCGCCGCCCCGGACCATCACCGCCTGCTGGCCGAGAGCACCGCGGAGGCGGTTCGCCAGGGCGGCAAAGGCGTAGCCTGGGAAATCACGTTAATGACCCGCCCCTGGGATTTCGACCTGCGCGCAATAGCCCTGCCGGTGCGGATCTGGCAGGGGCTGGCGGACAGGATTGTGCCGCCGGCCATGGCCCGGTATCTCGCGGCGACGTTGCCTGCCTGCGAATGCCACATGATCCCCGGCGAGGGCCATCTTTCGATTATCGTCAATTACCTCGACGCGGTGTTTGAGGATTTGTGCCGTTGACCGCAGTGCCCCGATCCTTTGCATCCGCATATCAATCAGGATGAATCCGCGGAGTGTCTGCCTATCGATACCGACCGCTGCCATACCACCGATGGGATTGCGGTATCGTAGTCGATGCCCGTATGCACGAGGCAAGCATATCAACTCGATCACACGGCGAAGCCCGATGTCGATCAAGGTCCTTTGCAAGGGGGAAGTGGTTCTCCGGCACGAATGCAGCGCTGCGCCAGCATGCTTGCGCAGTCGCCAATGCCTATCACGGCAGTCTTCCGTACTAAAGAGCCGGTTATAGCTTCCGTATGGCTTGCACCATGTGAAGAGTGTCTTGGGCCCTATTCTGCCGTGCGCCCGAAAACAACGCCGGGCCGGCATGAACGCGGTACTTTCAAGTGAAAATCGAAAAGTGCATGATGATTGCTATGCTATGGGAGAATCGCCGGGCCTTGTCTAACCATGGTGTGGTGCGGCGAAAGACGGGCATGTGAATAACGGATACCAACTCACGCCCGGGTCGGGGAGGCAGCGGTGATGAAAAAAGACGAAAACACCAGGCAGGAGTTGGTCGAAGCGGTCATCAGGCGGATCCGGGAGCGGCTGCCGGAACGGACGGCCGCCCAGGTCGAGATTTTCGCCCGCCAGTACTACGCCAACGTCGCGCCTGAGGACATCTGCGAGCGCGCGGCCGAGGACCTTTACGGTGCGGCGCTCTGCCATTACAAATTCGTGTCGCACCGGGGCGAGCCTGCCAAGCTGCGCGCCTACAATCCTCACGTCGAGGAACACGGCTGGCAATCGACCCATACCGTCGTCGAGTTCATCCAGGACGACATGCCATTTCTGGTCGATTCGATCACGCTGGAGCTCAATCGTCAGGGGCTGCTGCCGCACCTGATCATTCATCCGGTCATTCGCTGCACCCGTGACGATAGCGGCAACCTGATTGAAATATCGCCGGATCGCCGCAGCGGCGAAGGGCAGTTCGAATCGCTGATCCACCTGGAAGTGGACAGGCGTACCGAGCGCGCCGATCTCGAAGCCCTGGAAGACGGCCTGCGGCGCGTCATGGCCGACGTACGGGCGGCGGTGACGGACTGGCGCAAGATGCAGCACGCACTGCTCGAGGTGGTGGCCGACATGGAGCAGAATCCGCCGCCACCGGATGCCGGGGACACCGAGGAGGACATCGCCTTTCTCAAGTGGGCTGCCACGAATCACTTTATCTTCCTTGGCTTCCGGGAGTATCGCCTGGTTCTCCAGGACGATGGCTATCAGCTGGTGGCGGTCCCCGGTAGCGGGCTCGGTATCCTCGCCTCCGAGCCGGATGGGCCGTCGGCCGGTTTCGGATGCCTGCCCGCCGAGATCCGCGCCCGGGCGAAGCATCCGCGCCAACTGGTGTTGACGAAGTCGAATACCCGCTCGATCGTCCATCGCCCCGGACATCTTGATTACATCGGCATCAAGCGCTACGACGAAGCGGGCGAGGTCATAGGCGAACGCCGCTTTCTGGGCTTGTACACCTCGTCCGCCTACCACGCGATGCCGTTGGACATTCCGGTGCTGCGGCGCAAGGTGGGCGCGGTGCTAGGCCGCGCCGGTTTCCTGCCCAAAAGCCATTCGGCCAAGGCGCTGCTGACCATACTTCAGCAATATCCGCGCGACGAGCTGTTCCAGATCGATGCGGACGAACTCTACGACGTGGCGATGGGCATACTGCGGCTGGGCGAGCGGCAGCGCACGCGACTGTTCGTGCGCCGCGACCCCTTCGGCCGGTTTTTTTCCTGCCTGATCTACACGCCTCGCGAGCATTACGACACCGAAATGCGCAAGCGCTTTCAGGCCATCCTGATGCGGGCGTTCAAAGGCCTGGGTTCAGAATTCGAGGTCAACCTGGCGGAATCGGCACTGGCGCGGGTGTTGATCGTGGTGCGTACGCAGGTCGGATCGTGGCCGGAGTACGACATCGACGATCTCGAGGATCGCCTGGTGCAGGCGGCGCGTCGTTGGCAGGACGATCTGCACGAGGCCCTGCTGGAGAGCGCTGGCGAAGAGCGTGGTAACGCACTACTCGCCCGCTACGGCAACGCCTTCCCGGCGGGCTATCGCGAGGAGCATGACGTGCGCGAAGCGGTGCAGGATGTCGCCCTGATGGAAACGTTGACAGACGCCTCGCACCTGGCGCTGAGTTTATATCTGCCGCTGGAAGCGCCGCCGGGCCATCTGCGCTTCAAGATCCTGCACAAGGGCGAGGCGGTGCCGCTCACCACCAGCCTGCCCATGCTCGAGCACATGGGTGTGCGCGTCATGGAGGACAGGCCCTATGAGATTGGCGTGGCAGGCGACAAGCCGGTATGGATCCATGATTTCGGCATGACCGCCGATACGCCGGGCGAGATCCGCATCGACCGACTGCGTGATATCTTCCAGGACGCGTTCCTGCGCGTCTGGCGCGACGACGCCGATAACGACGATTTCAACCGGCTGGTGGTGAGGGCCGATCTGGGTTGGCGGGAAGTGTCGCTGCTGCGCGCCTACTCACGCTATCTCCAGCAGGTGGGCGTCACCTTCAGCCAGGCCTACATGCAACAGGCGCTGTCGACCTATCCGAAGATGGCGTGGCAGCTGGTCGAACTGTTTTATGCGCGCTTCGATCCATCGGCGGGCCTGGACCGCGCCGAACGGCAACAGGCCATCGTGGACAGGCTCTGGATGCGAACCTGATCGCGC
>CAYVOU010000189.1:0-4705 GCA_964453295.1 uncultured Gammaproteobacteria bacterium | reverse complement strand
TCCCACCGGGGTCATGCTGCAGATCGGAACCCGCAACACCCAGAATTTCGAGCTACTGAAAAGTGCCGGCCGTCAGCATCGTTTTCCGGTGCTGCTGAAGCGCGGTTTCGGCATCACTTTGGAGGAGTCGCTGAACGCCGCCGAATACCTCGCGAGCGAAGGCAATCGCAACGTCGTGTTCTGCCTGCGCGGCATGAAGACCAACATGGGCGATCCGCACCGCAACCTGGTTGACTTCGCCCACGTCCCGGTGGTCAAGCGACTTACCCGCATGCCGGTATGCATCGATCCTTCACACTCGGTCGGCACTCGCGCCGCGCCTCCTGACGAAATTCCTGATCTGATGCACGCCACCGCGCAGGGTGTGATTGCCGGCGCCAACATGGTGCTGGTCGACTTCCATCCGGATCCTGCCAAGGCGCTGGTTGACGGCCCGCAGGCGCTGACTCTGGAAGAGTTGCCGTGGTTCCTGGAAGACGTGCGGATTGCGCGCGAGGCGTACCAGCGTCGCGCCACAGTCGCCGCCCGGCCGCATAGCGCGGCCTGATCCCGTTGCCGCGCCGGACGCGGCTTAATCGAAGTCGGGACGCAGCGAGGGTACCGCGGGAATGCGGGCCGGTGCCCAGTGTTCGATCGCCCATTCCAGGACCGTGGCCGCGGCAGCGTGTTTAAGCTGTTGCGGCGGCGCCTGCCCGAGAAACCGCAGCGCGTGGAACAGGCTGTGTACAGGCTGCAGAGTGTCCAGCGCCGGCGCGCCGTTCTGCTTGCTCAGCTTGCGGCCGTCGGTGTCGATCGCGACCGGCAGGTGCAGGTATGCCGGCGTCGGGATCCCCAGCAGCTTCTGAAGATGGATCTGACGCGGCGTTGAATCGAGCAGGTCCGCGCCGCGCACCACCTCGGTAATCCCCTGGGCGGTGTCGTCGACCACCACCGCAAGGTGATAGGCGATGATGTTGTCGGCACGACGGACGATAAAATCACCGACCTCGCTTGCGAGTGCCTGCTGAAACGGGCCCTGCAGTGCGTCGGTGAACCCGATCGGCTCCTCGCCGACGCGGAGGCGCAAGGCGCGGCCGCGGCGCCCCCGCCGGATGCCGTCGCGACAGGTCCCGGGATAAGGGCGGTCGCCGATCTCGGCGCGGCTGCATGCGCAGGGATAAAGTTGCCGTGCCTGTTCCAGTGCGGCGATGGCCTCGAGGTAGGCGTGCCGGCGCTCGGTCTGATAAACGATTTCGCCGTCGGGATGCAGGCCGAGTTCCGACAGCGAACGTAGAATGGCGTCGACGGCGCCGGGCTGATTGCGCGGCGTGTCGAGATCTTCAATACGCAGCAGCCACTCGCCGCCGTGTGATTTCGCATGCAGGTAGCTGCCCAGGGCCGCCACCAATGATCCGAAATGGAGCGGGCCGCTCGGCGAGGGCGCGAAGCGCCCTCGTGGTGGACTCGCGTTGGGAACCGCCCTGCGGTCGGCGGTTGCGGACGTACTCAGGCGCGTTGTTTCTCGCGGATCTCGTCGAGCGTCTTGCAGTCGATGCATAGGGTCGCTGTCGGGCGGGCCTCGAGGCGCTTGATACCAATCTCGATGCCGCACATTTCGCAGTAGCCGTAAGTCCCGGCATCCAGTGCGGCCAGCGATTCATTGATCTTCTTGATGAGCTTGCGCTCCCGATCGCGGGTGCGCAGTTCGAGTGCAAATTCCTCTTCCTGCGTAGCCCGATCATTGGGATCCGGGAAGTTGGCGGCGTCGTCCTGCATGTGATGTACCGTGCGGTCGACCTCTTCCATCAGTTCGCGTCGCCAGTTCAAAAGCAGTTGCTGGAAATGCTCCGACTGGTTTGGGTTCATGTACTCTTCGCCGGCGGTCTCCTTGTACGGCGCCGGTCGGGATTTCGGAGCATCGGTGGAAGCTGAAAAAGCGGGCACTGCGGATTTCTTCTGTTTCGCCACTTGTTTTCCTGTAATAGCTTTCGGAGCTGCAGCAGCTTTTCGGGTCGGCGCCTTGGCCGGCCGCCGAGCCGGTTTTGCCGGCTTGGCAACAGTCTTGGCAATCGCCTTCTTGACCGCCGCCTTCTTCACGGCGGGAGCCTTGGTCCTTTTAGCGGCTGCAGCGGTTTTCTTCTTGATCGGTTTCGCTGCGACGGTCTTCTTGGCCGCCGCCGGCTTCTTTCGGCTTGTCCGGGAAACCGGCTTCTTCGTCGCAGCCACTTTCTTTTTCCTGGCGGGGGCCTGGCGCTTCACTGGCTTTCTCGCCACCACTTTCGATTTTTTTTTGCTTGCCATGGCACCTTTTCTCCCCGGCCGGACGACTAGGCGGGGATATTTACCAGAATCCTCATGCGGGCGCAATCAGGGAGCGTCAATCTTTGTGGGGGGTTGCGGCGGCGGGCGCAGGTACAGAACGGTTGCGCCGGCGACGGCCGCCGGCACGGCGATGAAATTCACCACCGGGAGCAGGGTGAGCACCAGCGCCGCCACGCCGAAACCGAGCGTCTGCCAGCGGGTCTCCCGTAGCCGCTGCCGTTGCGCCGGGAAAGCCAGTCCGTGGTTGCCGAGCGGGTAATCGGCATAATTGAGCGCGAGCATCCAGGCGCTGAGCAGGAACCACAGTACGGCGCCGACTACGGGCACGAACAGCAGCAACAGCGCCGGAATGAGGCGGCTCAAGACATAGCCGAGCTTTTTCAACTCGCTGATCAGCACCACCCCGAATTCCGCCAGCAGCTTTCGCCAGCTGAATTCGGCCGCCGGCGCCGTGCCGAAAACCTCGTGCTCAACGGCTTCCGACAGCATGCTGTTGAACGGCGTGCTGATGAAGCTGGCCAGCAGCGCAAAGCCGAAATAGAACATGGCCAGGGCGATCACCGCGAACAGCGGGTACAGCACGTAGCGCAGCCAGTCCAGCCATGCGGGGATCATGGAGTTGACGACGCCTTCCAGATAGTGCGTCATCAGCCACAGACCGGCGGTAAAAAGTATGGCGCTTACCAGGAATGGGACGGCGACGTAGCGCCGTATGCGTGGACGCGTCAGAAGCCTGCAGCCTTCGATAAGCGCTTGCATGCCCTTGATGAAGTTTCCAAGCATCGCGATATCAGGGCAGATGCACCGGCTGTGGCGCCTGCCAGCCGGGTTTGCGGAATTCGGCGACGATGCTCGGATAGGTGCCGCCGCGTACGTTGAATTCGGCGGTGAGCCGGGCGAAGCGTGGCGCGCAGGCGGCGACGATGTCGTCGAGTATCCGGTTGGTCACCGCCTCATGGAAGGCCCCCTCGTCACGGAAGGACCAGATATAGAGCTTCAACGCCTTGAGTTCGATGCAGCTGCGATCGGGGACGTAGCTCAGCTGCATGTTGGCGAAATCGGGCTGGCCGGTCTTGGGGCACAGGCAGGTGAACTCGGGAATGCGGATGTGGATCGTGTAATCCCGGTCGGGAGAGGGGTTGTCGAAGGTCTCAAGTTCTCGGCTGGGTCGTGTGGGCATGGATCGGCTCGTGGACGCTGGGAAATTTGCGGCCGCAGTACGATACCACAGCCGTGCCGCACCGCGACGCGCGGGGTGTTGCCGGGTGCCGCCCCACCGCAAAAATCCTCATTGAAAACAATATGAAACACCAATGAGGCCCGGCGCGCGTAAAGCGTCTTTTCAGCTTGTCCTGCGCCGCGATAATCCTGTATTCTCCGCCCCCATGCGCATCAGCAAAATCAAGGTCTCCGGTTTCAAATCCTTCGTCGATCCCACCACCCTCGAGCTTCCAGGCAACCTCACCGGCATTGTCGGGCCGAACGGTTGCGGCAAGTCGAACATCATCGACGCGATGCTGTGGGTGCTGGGTGAAAACTCGGCCAAGCACCTGCGCGGCGACTCGATGGCGGACGTCGTATTCAACGGTTCCAGCACCCGCAAGCCGGTTGGCCAGGCCTCCGTGGAATTGGTTTTCGACAACAGCGACAGCAAGATCGGCGGCCAGTACGCCACTTACAACGAGATCTCGATCAAGCGGCAGGTCGGCCGCGACGGCATCTCGACCTATTTCCTGAACGGTGCCCGCTGTCGGCGCCGCGACATCCTCAACATTTTCCTGGGCACTGGTATCGGCTCGCGCACCTATTCGGTGATCGAGCAGGGCATGATTTCGCGCATCATCGAGGCCAAGCCCGAGGACTTGCGGATTTTCCTGGAGGAAGCCGCCGGGATCTCAAAATACAAGGAACGCCGCCGGGAAACCGAAAACCGCATCCGCAACACCAATGAGAACATATCCCGGATCAACGATATTCGATCCGAGCTCGACAAACAGTTGCAGCACCTGCAGCGGCAGGCCCGGGCGGCGGAACGCTATCAGCAGCTGAAACAGGACGAACGCGTGACCCAGGCGCAGCTGCACGCGCTACGCTGGCGCCGGCTCAAGGAGCAGGCTGACGCGCAGCGCGGCCACGCCGAGCAATGTGTCAATGCGGTCGAGGCAACGACTGCAGCGCTGCGTGCGGCGGAAGCCGACATCACCGCCAAGCGCGAAGCCCAGGTCAGCGTCAACGATCACTTCAACGAAGTGCAAAGCGCCTACTACAGCGTCGGCGCCGATCTCTCGCGGGTCGAACAATCGATCCAGCACACACACGAACGCCGCCAGTCGACCGAGCGTGAACTGGCCCAGACGCTGTCGTCGCTGGACGAAGGACGCCGCCAGATCGCGGAGGACGAAAG